>NZ_JBMDKU010000022.1:0-46166 GCF_057809855.1 Phenylobacterium sp. FG114
GGGTGACGATGATCTGCAGCGCCAGCACCGCGAAGGCGAGCATGATGCCGATCATGGCGAGCCCGAGGATGAGGGCGTCGGTGAGGGCGCCGGCGACGTCGAGCGGGTTGTTGATCGGCGCCGGGGTCTCGCCCAGCGCCTTCACGATCTCCCAGCCCTGCTGGAGGATGGCGCCCGGATTCAGGAAGTCGGCGCGGGAGAGGCTGCCGCCGCCGGCGGTCAGGCCAAGTTGGATGAACCCGCCCCAGATCGTCTGCGACAGCCCCTGCCAGTCGTTGATGATGTACGCGAAGGCGCCGATCAGCAGCACCTTGCCGAAGCCCGAGGCCAGCACTTCGCGGTTCGACGACAGCGCCCACTGGATGCCGGTCAGCGCCACCACGAGGGCGATCATCAAGCCGAAGACGCCGTTCACGGCTCCGCCCAAGGCGTCGAAGCCGGCCGAGATCGTGTTCGAGAACACGGTCATCAGGTCATTTGCTGTGTCGGTGGTGACGGCCATCGTCGAGCTCGTGAGCTAGTTGCGGGCGTGTGGCAGCGGATCGAAGTCGGGGTTCGCGGGCGCGCTCCCCTGCCTCCCCCAGAACTGACGCCGGGCCTCCGCCCCCGCCTGGCGTTCAGCGGTCCGTCGCGCGCTCTCGGCCGCCAGCAGCCGGGACTGCGCGAGCAGCAGCGTGCGCATCGATCCCAAGTCCTCGGCGAGGACGGCCAACACCTGGGTCGAGGACTGGATCGCGGCGGTCTGGCCGTCGGCCGACTGGCTGGCGCCGAGCGCGCCTTGCAGCCGCCCGGTCCGGCCCCGGCTCAGCCGCTCCAGCTCCGCGGCAGTTCGGGCCAGGTCCTGCGCGGTCTCCCGGGCCTGGGTGTTGCGCCCCCGCGCCTGCTCCAGCGCCGTGCGGGGATCCAGGCCGTCGACTGTCGCGGGGTACAGCCGCTCGAAGTCGCGCTGCAGGCCCTGGACGTCGGTCGCGATGCCACGGACGGAGCGGGCGAGCTCGCCGATGTCGCGCAGGGTGTCGGACGTCTCGGTCAGATGGCTGTAGGGCGACTTCGCCAGTCCCCGGGCCTGGTTCGCCAGGCCGCGGGCCTCGTTGGCGAGGCTTTCCAGCTGGCGGGCCGCCTGCAGGGCGTTCTCCAGGTGGTTTTTCGGGTCGAACACCACCTGCTGCGCCTGGGCGGGCTTGGGCTCCGAGCAGGCGGCCAGCGCCAGCGCCAAGGGCGCGACGGCCGCCGCCCAGCTACTCCGCCGCGAGCGGCAGCTCGTCGAGCGCGTCGAAGAGCGTGTCCACATGGGAAAACCCCTTGGCTGCGAGGAAGGCGCGCACGAACCCCTCGGGGCCGGTGCGGGCGAGGATCTGGTCGATGAGGGCGTGATCCTCAGGCGCGGAGGCGCCGCAGAGGGCCAAGGCCACGCCGTTGAGCTTGAGATCGAACAGCCGGCGGCCCTGGGGCTGGCGCCAGTAGTAGGCGCGCTTGGGCGTCGCGAACGCGATGAGCTCCAGCTGCCGGCGATTGAGGCCGAAGCCCTGGTAGAGCGGCGCCGAGGCCGGCTCCAGCGCGCGCGGGTTCGGCAGGAAGACCTGGGTCGGGCAGGACTCGATCAGGCTGGCGGCGATCGACGAGGCGGCCACGTCTTCCAACGACTGCGTCGCGAACACCACGGCAACGCGTCGCTTGCGCAGCGTCTTCAGCCACTCGCGAATCTTCGCCGCGAAGGTGGTGTCGTCCAGGAAGAGCCAGGCCTCGTCGAGGACGAGCAGGGTGGGCCGGCCATCGAACCCGCGCTCGAGGTCGTGGAAGAGCGCCGCCAGCACCGGCGCCAGCGCCGAGCGCGTCGCCATCAGCGTCTCGAGTTCGAAGGTGTCGAAGCGGGTCTCGCGCAGGGTCGCGCCGGCGCCGTCGAGCAGGCTCCCGTGCGGACCCTTCAGCGTAAGAGGCTCGAGCGCCGCGGCGACCGCGCGATCCTGCACCAGCGCGCAGAACACGGTCATCGACCGCTGCTCGACCGGCGCGTCGGCCAGCGTCGCCAGCGCGCTCCAGATCTCCTCACGCAGCTGCGGGCGGACCTCGACGCCCGCCTTGGCGACGGCGTCCTCGATCCATTCCGCCGCCCAGGCGCGCTCCGCCGGTTCGTCCACCCGCGCGAGCGGCTGCAGGGCGATGTCGGCGCCGGGCTCCAGGGCCCGCCAGGCCCCGCCCGCGGCCAAGGTGGCGGCGCGGGCGCTGCGGCCCTTGTCGAGGAAGACCACCCGCGCCCCCGGATAGCGAAACCACTGCAGGGCCAGGAACGAGAGGAAGGCGCTCTTCCCCGCGCCGGTCGGCCCCACCACCATGGCGTGGCCGACGTCGCCGACGTGCAGCACCAGCCGGAAGGGCGTCGACCCCGTGGTCCGCGCCACCGCAAGCGGCGGCCCCGCCAGGCAGGCGTCGCCGGCCGGACCCGCCCAGACCGCGGAGACCGGCAGGAGGTCGGCGAGGTTGAGGGTACTGACCAGTGGCCGGCGGACGTCGGCGTAGGGCTCGCCCGGCAGGCCGCCCAGCCACGCCTCGACCGCGTTCAGATCCTCGGTGCGGGCGACCAGGCCCTGGGCGTTCAGCGCCATCTCGACGGCGCGCGCCTTGTCCGTGGCGCGCGCCGCGTCCGGATCGAGGATCGTCACGGTGAGGGTCAGGTAGCCGAAGGCGCAGGCTTCCGACCCCAGTGCGGCCAGCGCGCCGTCGCACTCCTCGGTCTTGCCGGCGGCGTCGGTGTCGAGAAGCGGAACCTCCTCCTTGGTGATGGCCTCGCGCAGCAGGACGCCCACGCCCTTGCGCTTGGCGAACCAGCGCTTGCGCAGGCGGGTGATCTCCCGCTCCCCATCGGCCTTGTCGAGGGCGATCCAGCGCGCCGTCCAGCGGTACTCGAACGGCAGGGACGAGAGCGCATCGAGCAGCCCCGGCCGCGTCGCCGCCGGCAGGCTCCGAGCCGAGACGACCTTCAGCCAGTGGCCGCCGAGCCTGGGGCTGACGCCTCCGGTCAGCGGCTCGTCCGCCAGGGTCGCATCGAGAAACGCCGGCGCGCCCTGCGGATCCACCCGGTGGCTGCGGGTCGAGACGCAGGCGTGCAGCCAGGTAAGCAGGTCGGCGTCGCCGAGCCGCTCGGCCTGGGGCAGGGTGTCGGCGACCAGGTCGAGGATGGCGTCGGCCTCGCGCTGGAAGGCCTCCAGGGCCGCACGCCAGTCCCGTCCGTTGCGCGCGAGTCCGTCGAACATCACCCGCTCGAGCCTGCGGGTCTCGTCGGCCGGCGGCAGCCAGGTGAGGCTCAGGCGGAAATCCGTCTCGAACGCCGGGTCGGCGGTTTCGAACACCGCCCGCCGCTCGGCGTCGAGCAACCAGGCGGCGGTGACTGTCGGCTCATCGTGGGGATAGGGATCGGCCGGACGCCGGCGCGCCTCGACGTGCAGGCACCAGCCGGTGCCCAATCGCTTCAGGGCGTTGTTGAGGCGGGCGCGGACGGCCATCAGTTCGTCCTCCGTCGAGGACTCCAGGTCGGGGCCGCGAAAGCGCATGGCCGTCAGGAAGGAGCCGTCCTTGTTCAGGACGACGCCGGGGGCGACGAGCGCCGCCCAGGGCAGGTGGTCTGCGAGGCTGGCCGGGCGCCGGCGGGCTTCGTCGAGGAACCGCATGGCCGCCTCACGCGTCCAGGTGGCCGGCGCGGCCGAGGTGCCGGCGCAGGACGTCGAAGAAGCGCTTGTCGGCGCGGGCGACGTAGAGGCCGAGGCCATGGGCGAACGCCCACCACAGGATCCCGAGCCACCAGATGCGCAGCGCCAGGCCCAGCACCAGGGCCACCGTGCCCATCAGGATCGCGTAGTCCCGAGGCATGCCCGCCAACAGGACGGGTTCGGCAAGGCCCTGTGCAACGGGGAGGTCCCAGCCTTCGCGATGCACCAGCTCGCTCATCACGCCACCTCCAGCCCGCCGGCGAAACCGAAGAAGTCGAGGAAGAAGGTCGAGGCGGCGAAGGCGATCGACAGGCCGAACAGAATGCCGATCCCGCGGCGCATGCCCGAGCCGCTCTCGCTCATGGCGATCCCCGCCCCAAAGATGACGACGGCGATCACGGCGGCGACCTGGACGACCGGGCCGGTGACCGACTCGACGATCTGCTGCAACGGCCCTTCCCAGGGCATCCCCGTCCCGCCGGCCCAGGCCGGGCCGGCGATCAACAGGCCGCAAAGGGCTGTCGCGGCCCGAAGGCCACGTGGGATCAGCTTGCACATCGTTGCAATCCTCGGCGCGTCGTCGCGCTCTGGTTGCAATGCAACGTGAGATGATTCGAGTTGTCAACAGGGTTGGTGGGAAAATTATTGCACATTTTCCGCACTGTGCGAGTAAGTCGCCCACGACTTTCAGGTAACTTGCGTACGACTTGCCGAATCCGAGGGAAAACGTTGATCACTCTTCGATGATCGATTTTCCGGTGTCCGCAACTTAACTTTGTTCACCTTGAGATGAAGCTTCGCAGTTCTCAATGTGCGTGATGTTGTACCCCCGATTCGGGCCGAGAATTGGAGTTCCGCACATGAGTTTTGCGTGGGCGGTTGGCCCGGAGTCCTCAGGCCGCGCCAAGCTGCCATGGCCGATCGCGGGCAGCGGACCGGGCGCCGATGTCCTGCGGGACGCGCGGGTCCTCGTGGTCGAGGATGAATTCATGATCGCCGCCCTGCTGCAGGATCGGCTTCAAGACCTTGGCTGCAGCGTCGTCGGGCCGGCGCATGAGATCGAGGAGGCCCTGGAACTGCTGGCGAGCAAGCCGGTGGACGCCGCCGTCCTCGACGTGAACATCTCAGGTCGCATGGTTTTCCCGGTTGCCGATGCCCTGGCCGAGCGGGATATCCCGTTCATCTTCGCGACGGCCTATGAGGCGACGAGCCTGGTGTCACGGCATGCCGAACGCTCGGTCCTCGCCAAGCCCTATAATGAGCGCGCCCTGGAACACGCCCTGCGCGCCGTCCTCCTCGGCCGGCGCCGCAGCTGACACGTCGCGACGCGCGGTCACGAACCCAAGGCAGGGAAGAAGGTCAGGCTTCCGGCCTCACGGATCGACACGCGTGAAGCGCACGCGTTCGTCGCCCTCCAGCAGGTCCGCGCGGTACCGGCAGCGAAGCCATGACCCGCATTGGACACGCGAGGGCTCCTGGGTCTCTTCGTTGGCCCACCACGCCGCGTGGTGCGCGCGCTTCGGCAACAGCGCCCCCAGCACCCGCTCGATATCTCGAAACGTCATCTCATAGGTGGCCGCCTTCTGGCGGCGCAGATGACCTTCCAGCGCGTCGTACTTCCCCAACTCTACCTCTCGATCTCACGCCCCCGCTCGGGCGAGGGCGGCCTATCAACCCTTGTGCCGATAGGGCGTCCAGGGGATACGGACCGTCGGCCGTTTGGCCGCACCCCTGACTCCAGAGTCGCGATGAACGGCAGTCGTCAGCAAGCCCTTCAAGATGCGCGCAAGCTCGTCCGCACCTTCGGCTCTGCGCCGGACGCGCGCGGACGCGCCGTGGCGGTGCTGTCGGAGTTGAAGCGCGCCGAGGGCTGGTCCGACGCACAGCGCCGCGAGATCGCGGCTGTGGCGGACTGGGTGCAGCGTGGCCCTTCGGTCACGGCGCTGGAGCCGAAGCTCCGCGCCCTCATTGCGGCGCTGAGCTGACCGGATGGCGGGTTGACGGCTCAGCCCGCCGACGCGTGCGCGGGCCGAAGGGCGTAGTCGCCGTGGGCGTCGAGCCCCGTCAGCGTGGTGACGGTCTCCACCTGCCGTCCGCTCGGTGTCCGGCGGATGTGCACGATGAGATCGATCGCCTGGGCGATGGCCCGTCGCGGGGGGCGGGCGACCACTTCGGCGAGCAGGTCCTCAAGCCGGGACAGGGTCTCCTCGGCGGAGTTGGCGTGCAGGGTGCAGAGCCCGCCGGGATGGCCCGTGTTCCAGGCCTTGAGGGTCTCCAGCGCCGCGGCCCCGTCGCGCATCTCACCCACCACGATCCGGTCCGGCCGCATCCGCAGCGCGTCGCGGACCAGGTCCACGACGCCGATGGGCTTCGGCTGCCGGCGCGTGAGGACGGGCACCAGGTCCCAGGCGGAGCACTGCAGTTCCGGCGTGTCCTCGATCAGGAAGATCCGGTCCCCGACGAGGGCCGGCTCCGCCAGGATGGCGTTGGCGAGCGTGGTCTTGCCGGATCCGGCCCCGCCCGAGATCAGGATGTTGCGGCGCCCCGCCACAGCGGCCCGGATCGCCGCCGCCTGGCCCGCGTCGAGCACCCGTTGCGCGACATAGTCGTCCAGCGTCCAGACCACCGACGGGCGCTTGCGGATCGAGAAGGCGGGCCGCGCGCAGACCGGCGGCAGGAAGCCCTGGAAGCGTTCGCCGGACGGCAACACGCCGGAGAGCCTCGGATCCTCCCGGGTGATGGGCTCGTCCATGTAGTCGGCCACCAGGCGGATGACCCGCTCGCGGGCCGGGTCCGACAGCCGCGCGCCGGCCTCCGCGCGCCCTTCGCCCAGCCGGTCGACGACGATGCGCCCGTCCGGATTGGCCAGCACCTCCACGACCGCAGGGTCGGCAAGCGCGCCCAGCACCACCTCGCCCAAGGCGTGGTCCAGGGCGTCGCGCTTGCGCGAGAGGGCCAGGGCCGCGCTGCTCATTCGGCGGCAGTCGAGAAGGACCGCAGTTCGGGAGCCGTCCTGTCGTCGGCGCGCGACGTGCCGCCCGCGACGATCCGGGCGGCCGCCGCGTCGAGCAGGCGCTCGATGCGCGCCTCGACCGCGGCGCGCAGCAGCGGGTCCTGGTCGGCGGCGGTGTCCGGCAGGCGCGCGAAGAAGGCCCGCGCGAATTCCACGAGCAGTTCCTGGACGATCGTCATGTCGCGCGCCGTGGCGCGCATGTGGTCGCGCAGCGCCCGGTCCAGCGAGGCCACGCGGTCCTCCGGATCTGCCGCCGGCCGGCGCTGCAGGCCGCGGGCGATCGCCTGTTCGGCGGCGCGGCTGAGGGTCATTCGGTTGGCGCGGGCCTCGCGCCGCAAGGCGAGCTCCGTCTTCGGGTTCTCGAAGTAGACCTGCACGCGAGGAGTGGGCTTCTCGTCAGCTCTGGCCACGGTGTCCTCCCTGCAGGTGATCCAGCACGGCGTCCTGGGCCGCCAGGTCCTCGGCCGCCCGCTGGTAGATTTCCGCGACCCGGGCCGCCGCCTTCTTGTCGTCCATGGCGGCGACCGCCTCCTTGAAGCGCGGCAGGACCGCCGCGGCGTCCTCGCCGAACGCCCGGCGCCCGGCCCAGGGGTGCGCCGGCCGACCGGGGCTGTCGGTTCCGCCCTGGGGCGGCGCGACCGCGGCGCGGCGGCGGAACGGCTCGCGTTCGTCGTATCGAACCTTGCGGGTGCGCAGCGGCTTTTGGCCCGCCACGAAGACGAGCTGGTCGTCGTCCGGCAACGCGCGGATTTCACCGGGCTCCAGGAGCGGCCGCTCCACCTCCGAGCGGGAGACCGAGCTCCGCCCCGCGCCCAGGCCTGCCGGGCCGCTGCGGCTGGTGCGGGTCTCGGCGATCGTCCCTGTGAGCCGGGACACCTTGTCCTGGGTGATAGGGTCCAGCGCCGCGAACGCGGTGTAGACGAAGCAGTTGTCGAGGATGGTGTTGTTGGGTCCGTAGGTCTCGACGATATCGTTGAGGCTCTGGGCGACGAACAGGGTCTTGAGCCCGTAGCCGCTCATCAGCCTGAGGCTCTTCTCGAAGAACTCGACCCGGCCGAGCAGCGGGAACTCGTCCATCGCCATCAGCAGCTTGTGGCGCTTGGCGCGCCCCGCCGCGTCCATCCGCTCATGCGCAGTGAGCGATTGCGCGGCGGCATAGAACAGCAGCCGCACCAGCGGCTTCAGCGCCGCGGCGTCGGCCGGGGCGACCTGGACATAGAGGCTGACCGGCGCCTCGGCGCACATCAGGTCGCCGACCTGGAAGTCCGACGCCGAAAGGGCGCGCTCCACGTCCTCGCCCGCGAGCCACTTGAGGTAGGATCGCGCCGTCCCCTGCACCGAGGTGCGGAAGCGATCGTGCATAGCGGCGTAGCCCTTCACCGCGGTGCGAACGAAAGGGTGCGTCTGCGGCGCGCCGTCGGCGTCGCGGACGTGCTGGGTGCGCAGCATGGCTTCCGCCGCCTCGTCGAGGTCCGCGAGCAGCTCGCGCACCTTGAGCAGGGTCTTGGCCTCGTCCTCGGCGGTGTAGAGCACGTGGAGGATCACGGCTTCCAGGATCTCCGACGCCGACTTGTCCCAGATCGCCTCCTCATCCCGGACGCCCCCGGGGTCCGAGAGGATGGACACCAGGCGTTGCACCTGGGCGAGCTCGCCCGGGCCCGGCCGGATCTCGGCCAGGGGATTCCAGCGTGCGGAGCCGAGGTCACGAGGGTTGAAGCGCAGCGCGTGGGAGAAGCCAGCGCGCCAGCCCGCAGTGACCGCCCAGAGTTCGCCCTTGGGATCGTGGATCATCGCGCTCTCGGTCCAGCTCAGCAGGCTGGGGACGACATGCCCCCTGCCCTTACCGCTTCGCGTCCCGCCGGTGACGAGGCTCGGCCGCAGGTCCGCAGTGATCAGCAGGCGACCGCCCATCTCGCCGACGACGCACCCGGCCTTGCCGAAAAGACCCGCGCGGCGCGCATCCTCGCGCCCGCCCCAACCTCGCGTCCGGCGGGGCGCCCCGCCCTGCCCTTCGAACAGGATGGCGCCGCCCAGGCCGCCCGCCACGGCGAGGAGGATGAGCGAGGTCGCCGAGGCAAAGACGCGCGGGGCCTCGGTTCCGAATTCCTTCCTCCAGGCGAGGATGCGCCAGGGCGCGTAGATCGTGAGATCGGAGGACGCCTGCAGGCCGCCGCCCAGCGCCGGCGACCACGCGAAGGTCCACCCCACGAACTGGGTCGCGGCCTGTAAGCCCAGCAGCAGCCCGCCCGCCGCCGACACGATGCGAAGACCGGCGCCCAACGCCGTCAGCCCTGTACGTTACTCATGCCTCAAGGAAGGCGCTCCGCAGTCCGAATGTTCCCCGGCTCCCTGTTCAAATTAAGTATTTGTTTTATATCGGAAGTTTTTCGATTTAGCGTCGGAAGAATTCCTGCCGAATACCACATCTGGCTGCGACTCGGAGGGCGTCTGGTCGCGTGATCCGCAGGCCTTCGACGCAACACCGAAAGCATCCTCGGCAGGAATTCCGCCGAGGCCTGGCGGCTTATTCAGCACATACCGCGCGATGGCGTGTCCCCGCTTGATCGCGCGCCCGAGGCCCCCTAACTCCACAATAAGTCGCGTTCGTAACAGGACGATTGCTATGGTTGCGAATAAGAACGCAGACCCCTTCGGCCTCGCAAAGCTTGCCCCGGAGATTCTGATCCCGCTCCGCAAGATGCGGAACGTCCCGCCGCCAGAGATGGCCAAGCGGATGGGCATCTCGTCTCGCGCCTACAACGACTTCGAGAACGGCCGAACCAAACTCCTGGTCGAACGGGTGATGCTGTTCGCCGAGATCCTGCGGTTGGACCACGTCGCCATCCTCTCGGCCTTCCATTATCGCAAACCGCGCATCGCCCATGTCTTCGCCCAGAACAAGTTCATGCTGGTTCAGACCAGCGCCGTCGACGAGCTGGACGAGGCGACACAGGATGCGATCGCGGCGGTCGACCCGCTTACGACCTTGGACGCCCACCTGCAGTTCTACGCCCAGCTCGCTGAGCATGGGCGAGCGCAGATGCGGGCCGCGGACGGCAGGCGGCCGTGACGGGTTTTGACTCTTAGGCGAAGTTCGGAACGTCTGCTGGCCGGCACTATGCTCAGCGCCGGCGACCAAGGCGCCGGTCTGACTCGTTGCCGACTTTGGGAGGTCCGCCCTACCGGCACGTCGTGCTCAGGTCGGCCTACATGAAGAGCCGATAGGGATAGACGTTCCGCGGCAAGTCCGGGACATTCGCGATCGTTCGCGCCAGCCTTTGGGAGTAGCGGATGCTCACAGGCACGGGGTCGTATAGCGCGTCGTTGTTCCAATCCATCTTGGTCAGGGCGAGCGCCTCCTGAGCCGTGAGCTCAAGGGGGCCGCTTCCTGTATGCCGGATGAGCTGGAGAGGCCTCGGGATGCTCTTTTTACCTTGGTAGTAGTCGCCACTCGTGGAGACCTCAGGCGCATTGCCCGCCACCCACACCAGCGCCGAATTGCCGGATCGCACGACCATCGTCCCCCGTGGCACCGGGTAGTTGGATGGTCGGGTGGGCGGCTTGGTCTGGCCTGACTTGATCAGCCAGACGCCGCGCCAGCAGGAGGCCGAGCTGACCTCGACGCACTCAATTTCTCGGACGCCCGCCAGGGCGTCGAACGCGCCCTCGATCTCGCTATCCTTGAAGGCCGTGGTCTTGTGGATGACCATCCGCTTGGGCAGGTTCCCGCCATTGCGGCCCTGGTAGAGCGCGAGGCTCCGTGCCAGCACGGCGCGCATGTCGTCACGGCTCAGGAAGGGGTTTCGTTGGGCTTCCGCGAGGTCGGTGACAGGGTCTCGGGCTTCGAAGGCGACGAACTGCATGCCGCCGCCGTCCATGTCGAAGACCTGCGAGCAGCAAGTCACATAGTGCGCGTCTCGCTGGTCGCCCCGCAACGCGTAGGCCAGCCCGATATAGGCGGTGTCGGCCGGGACGCCTTTCAACGGCGCCAGCTTCCACGGCGTGCCGCCGGCCTTCACATAAAGCGCGGTCGCCAGCCGCCAAGCCAATGAAGCCTTATGGCTGAATGTGAACGCCCGATCGTTGAGGACCTGGGTAGGGATGTTGTGTCTCGCGCCGAGGGCCTTGAGCGCGTCGTGCGCGTCGAAGAACTGGCTTCGCGTCGCCGCGCTCCAGCTGTCGGGGAAATGGACCAGCACGACGTCAAAGGCGTCGCGAGTTGCGTCGAGACGGCGAAGTGCGGCTTCCATCGCGAGAAACAGCCGTGCCGGCGGGTCGCCGTCGCCAGGAAGGTCTTTCAGATGCTCGGGCCATTTGACGTGCGCCTCAGGCGGGGCGGATTCGAGCCCGATATGGAACAGCGCCTCGAAACCCGGATACCCCGGCACGTATTCGGACCGGTCCGACGGGCGGTGCGGATTGCGCAGCGACAGCATCAGCTCGCCGCGGCGCTTGAAAGCGCTCGCCGGGCCCACCGTGGCAATCCGTACCCGCGGCGTATATCCGCCCAACGAGCCTTTCGAATAGGGTCCGTAGTTGACCAGCCCTCTCAGCGGATGGACATCCACATGGGTGGCGTTGGAGGGCGAAAACGCCAGGAAGGGCTCGTCCAGCAAGGTGAATGGCGGAAGCTTCGCCACCGAGGCAGGCGCGCTCATCACTTGGTCCTGTCGAAATAGACGTGGTGATGGCCCGGCCGGCTCCAGCCGGTAACCGGCGAAACCTCGAAGACCGCGTCGATCCCCGAGCCGTCCTCCAACCCGAAAGCCTCCCGTTTGCCACTCCCGCTGCTGGTCAGAAGTTGGGCCCAAGCACTAATGATGTCCGCCCAACTCCGGTTGTAGCGCTGCGCCCAGCGCTCTCGCCGCCAGTCGCCGACCGGATCGCCCCCACGGTCGACGCGTGCGTTCATCGGAGCCGGAGCGGCGGCGTCGACCTCTCCCGGGCCGCCTTCATCGGAAAAGTCCGGTCTCGGGATGGACACGAAGGTGTAGGGCTCGAACCCACACCACCAGCGCCCGTCGACTTGGTCCAGCTTCAGGGAAACGCCTTCCTGGAACGGAAATCCGAGTTTGGGGACGGTTCCGGTCAACGCGCCTCCATAGGCCTCCCGTAGCCTCGCCAGCGCCTGCGCGTTCCGCCGAGCCCGTTCTGCATCTTCTCCCTCGCGCGGCGCGGCGACGACGATGGAATGCCCCCCACGCCTATATTTCGGAATGAGCGGACGACGGCTCGCGAGGCTCCTGACGAGCGCGTCGTAAATCAGTCCCAGCGCCCAGCTGTCGGCGGTGGGGTCAAGGTTGACCTCTCCCGCAAGCCTCACGCCAAGCGGCGCAAGCGCATCCAGAATATCCTGGTCCCTGCCGAAGACGGCAAGCTCCCGCCCGTTCGCTGCCGCGGTCGCCCTGCACTTACTCACCTTCAACAGCTCTCTTACGGCGGCAGACGTGGCCGGTTCTCGGAGCGTCATTCGCCTCGCGCGGCGGGGTACAGCTTCGACGAGCAGCGCGGAATAGCGCAGGACGGGGAACGGCCGGGCTTCGGCGGTCGGCAACTGTACGGGCGTCAGGCGCGGCGCTGGGCGGCCCCGCATCACCCAATCGAACAGCGCCGTGGGTAGGTCGGTCGTCTTGAGAATTTCAGCGGCCAGTTCGTCGAAGGTCGCGCACTCGACGATCTGTGCATCGACGCCGGCGTTCCGCGCGCGGTTCAGGAAGTCCGTAACCGCCGGCAGCAATCGAGACGCCGAACCCGTCACCCAGTACAGCCCGTTCGGAAACGGCGACGGGCTATCGAGGGCGGAATTCAACGCCTCCATGACCGAAGTGTCCCGACCGCTGTAGCCTACAAATACCATTCCGTAGCGCTTGCCGGCTTCCACCAGCACATGCCGCATCCGGGCGTCCTGCTGCTCCAGCTCCGATCCGGTATTCTTGATAGTGATCGACTGGTAGTCGCCGTGAAGCTTGGCCACCAGCGGCCAATCCGACTCGCTCAGGCACCGCATCGCGCGGTCGGCAGAGTCGATGGCCGCGACCGTTGGGCGGGCTTGATCGCCCGGGGGCAATAGCGCGTTGGCTGAGACGGCAGAGTCCTCCGCCAGCGGATCGAAGTTCGTCGTGAAAACGCACTCGGCCTTCCGAGCCGCCACCAGGCTCCCGAGAACCTTGTGCCCGAAGCAGGGCGTCCCCTTGGAAATCGCGTCGTCGATGTACTGCCTTCGATGCCGGGGCTCTGGGTAGACCGCTTCAAAGGCGGCGGCGTACTCGGTCGGATCGCCTTCCGGCGGAAGGATTGACGTGCGCTGGAAGAAGGCGTCAATCCTTTCGATCCAGACAGGATCGCCGATATCGATCTCGCGCTTTGACAGCTTTGTCTCGCGGCAGAAAATCTGAGCCTTGAAGTCCCGGATCATCGCGTAGCCCGTCGGAATCCCCGACGCCGCCGACGCGCCTGCGCCGAGGAACCACGCGATCAGATTAGGCCTCAGAGCGAAGACGGTCGCGAACTGCGCGGCGGACAGTGTTGGAATGGAATTGATGCGGCAATTCCTTCAGCGTGCTCAAGGAGCAAGCATAGTTCAGGTCGACTCAGCAACTGTAAACCCAGTTTGCCATGCGGCATCTTGCAACTTTTCGGCGCACGGCCTCGCCGGTTTGGCGCATGCGCGAGGACGCTCGCGCTTCTTCCACCGGGGTGGCCAAGAGTGTTGGCTGGTAGCTCGGTCACCGGGCTAACGCCTCCGTTCATTCGACCCTATTTCGCTGCGGCCTTCAGGGAGACCTCGAGCTCGCTCAATCTGATCGCGAGCTGGCGCCCCTCTTCCGGTCCGCCCTTGTGGACGATCCCGACTACTTCGTCTTTGACGTTCAGGATTGGCCCACCCGACATGCCTGGTGTCAGCTGCTGAGTGACTTCGAACAGTAAAAGGCCGGATCGGACTGTCAGCAGACTGACCTCGCCAGGTCGGATGTTTAGGCGCTCACCCTTTCCCCACAACGGGAACCCCACAGCCAACACAGCATCGGTGACCGCAGCCGCTTTCGCGGCGGGTTCGAGCTCGTGGAATTCGGTGGGCGGGATAGTGGCATGGTCGAGCACCGCCAGATCCCGATCCTTATCGTAGTGCTGAACCTTCACCTTATAGGTGGTCGTATGTCTCGTCGGATGGAGGACCTCGACCTCGTCCAGGCCCTTGACGCAGTGCGCCGCGGTCACCAAGCCGACGCCCGCGAGGAAGAAGGCTGTGCCGTTGTGCTTCTCGGGAACTTCGACGACCCAGACCGCGCGGTCGCGCCGCTCGGCGACAGTCGGAGTGAGCTTGATCAGCTTGGCAGGAAAACTCTTATTGTAGCGCTGAGCCAGGGAGCGAACGACGGGGTCGGTCTGGCCCTTGAGATACGTGACATAGGCGATTTTGCCCCGGAGGTGGGTAGCGAGCGCGCCCTTGCCGCCGGTAGCGTCGTGTCTTGCCTGCGCAGCGGCAAGGCCTAGCTTCTCAATGGAGTGCAGCACCGCCCGGATGTGCCGGATGTAGCGCCGGTCGACGTTGAGGCCGGCGTTGATTTTGACGCCCGTCACCATCCGCCGTGAGTTGCGCTCGGCGTAATGGGCCTTGTCAGGGTTCACCACGAACCCATTGCTCGTGATCGCTTCACGCAGCTGAGGCGCTAGCAGGTCGGGCGAGAACCGGCCGGCCGCTGGGGCGGCGGCTTCGAACAGCGGTGTCGGAGGCTGATAGCTGGAGAAGGTGATGTCGTCGGCATAGCGCGTGTAGATCGCGCGGGCGGACTTGGCGAGCAGCAAGAGGTCGGTGTCGAGGCGATAGCAAATCATGTTCGACAGGACCGGGCTGGTGGGCGCGCCCTGCGGAAGATGACCCATGTGGCAGCAGAGTCGGGCGATGATCTCCGACACGCGTGGGTCGACGCCCAACGCACGAAGGACCCCGGCGACCCGCTTCTCCGTGATCGCCGGAAAAAAGTCCCGAAGATCCAAGTTCATGACGAAGCGACGGCGACCATGAGCTTCTGCGTTGGTCTTCACAGATCGATCGGGCACGAAGCCGTGGACAGGCTGGCGCGGCCGGTAAAGCTGGTCGAGCAACGGGACGAGCTGGCGTTGGATGATCTTCAGGCGCCGGTCGGGCGCACTGATGGTCCGAACCTTGCCTGACCGCTTCGCGATGTCGAACTCGGAATACATCCGGTGGCGGAACCACCAGATTTTCTTCAGTTCCGCCGGGGTGACCTTCAGGTGGGCGAGGAGCGTTGCCTCGCTGGCGAGTTCAGGCGGGATTGGGATCGGAATTCGTTTGCCGAAGGCGCGCCGGGCGGATGGCACGAGGTCTCCCTTCCAATCCGCCAGGTTGCCGTGAACCATGTGGCGGCCACGATATGTACAGACGTTCGCTCTTAGGCCGCAGTTGCACAGCCCGTATGCGAAGGGAGACCCCGCGCGACTAGGGTTATCAGCCGCCGTTCGATTCATCCAGAGAGCCCACGCCGGGATTGCTGGCGCCCGCAACACGGCGAGGGACTGGCCGTCGCGAACGTCCGGTTCCCGATCCGATCTGAACTTCTGCTCCTGGCGCTGCTGCAACGGCCAACGGCTTCACGTCGCGCGTGGCGAATGGATTGGTGTCACGCAGCTCGCCCCCGCGCAGCCGGCCTCTTGCAACGCTTGCTCGTCACGCCCATGTTCTTGCTTTGATCTGAGGGGCGCTACCATGGCGAAGACCGAGAAGACCAGCCGAACCGCCGCATCGGCCGCCGCACGTACTCTGAGCAATCCGAAGGCATCGGCGGCCGCGAGGAGCGCCGCGGGGTCTGCCCTGACCCAGAGGGGTAGCAAAGAGGTCACCAGCGCTGCTGCGGCCTCGAAGGCCTCGGCGACGCTTCGCAGCGCCACCGCCTCCAAGGCGGCGAAGAGCGCGGCCGCTTCGGCGCTGACCCAGCGCCCGAGTAAGCGTGGAAGTTGATGGCGGGGTGTTGGGCAGGCCTTGAGTAAGGCCTACAGGGGAAGTCCAGCGTCTACTGTGCTGACCGCTGACATCATCACCTTCGACCAAGCGCTAGCCGAGAGCGACGGCCAAACTACCCGGCGCACGCGTCTGGGACGACCCGTTTCTTGGTGCGGGGCGGCGAAGCCCGGTCTTGGGACCGCGCGTAGGCTCAGCCATGCGGCTCACCTGGTGGCAAACTGAACCGGGCAGTTCCTGGGCGCGATTGTTGTTGCAGAACGCTGAAATGCTGCTCAACTGATACGAGCGATCGGGGGCAGAGCTACTCATGGTGGGCGGGCTGAAAGGCCGTTCGCGCGGGAAGCGCGCGAGTTGGTGCGCCGGGGCCGTTGGCGTCCTGGCGCCGCTAGTCGCGTATGCACAGGCCGAGCCTGCGGCACCGGCGAAGGAACCTCTGTTCACCAGCGTCGCCGATATCGAGCGCCCCCCCATGGCACTGCCGCAGGTGTTGGGCGGCGTCGAACCGCCCCCGCAGAACTGGCCTGCCACCTTCATCGCCACCGGTCTTAGGGCCTGCACAGGCTCGCTGCTCGGACCTCGGGTGCTCCTCACCGCGGCGCACTGCGTGGCGAACGGCGGAAAGGCCCGCCTCGGCCGCAGCCGCACTGAGAAGTCCGCCACGTGCCAGCACATGGACGGCTACGACCCGGTATCCCCACCCGTCCGCGACTACGCGATCTGCATCCTATCCGAGGCCGACGCCATCGTGGCTCCGCTCTACGAAAGGGTGAACACGGATGCATCGCGGGTGAAGCGCGACGCCGACATCCTGCTCACCGGCTTCGGGTGCAACCAGACGAGCGGCGACGGCGGCGGCGTCTTCCGCATCGGGACGTCGCGGGTGGAGCGCCTGCCCACGACCCTGAGCTACGCGATCGTCTCGAGCGGCGGAGCGGCGCTGTGCTTCGGCGACAGCGGCGGCGGCGCGTTCCTGGCGGAACCCGCCACGCTGAGGCGCATCATCGCCGGCGTCGGCCTCTCGGGCGCCGCGGCGAAGGCGCAAGGCGCGCAGGACAGCGAGTCAGCGGTCTCGAGCCTCTCGACCCCGGAGTTCGTCGCCTTCGCCTCCAGATGGAAGGCCGAGGGGGTCTGCGGGATCACGCCCGGCATGGCCAACTGCCGCAAGCCGCCGTGGCCGATGTGATGGTGCGCCGCCGCCTGCATCTGACCTTGGCGCTTTGCCTCCTGACTGGGGCGCAGGCGGAGGCTGGAGAAAGCATCACCGTCCGCTCGGCGCTCGTCGTGCCGGCGGCCGCCGAGGAGTATCTCGCGCGCTCGGCCGAGCCGGTGACCGCCGCGATTCCGGCCGGCGTGGATCCCGGGGCCGTTGTCGAGGACTACTGCGGCAAGATCACCGACGCCTTCGACAAGCTCCTGAAGCAGGAGAACCGGACGTTCGCCTGGCAGCGGACCGAGACGCCGCGGGTCCTCGCGGTGCCGGCATGCTTCTACGACACCCGCGAGCCGCGCGCGGCGCGGGCGCAGCCGAACGACACCCTGCGTACGTTCGCCGACCGTTGGGTTGGCGCGGCCGGGCCCAAGACCCTCGCCGCAATCCTCCTCCTGAACCCGATACTGCCGCAGGACGTCGAGCCGTCCGCGCGGGGCGCCATCGCGCTCACGCCCGGACAGGTCTACCAGATGCCCCGCGTCACCCGGGTGCGGACCTACGCCCTGCGCGCGGCGGTGGCCTGGCGGACGGCGCTCGACACGCTCTCGAACATGCTCGACGCCGAAGATGGACAGGCCGTCCGCCTGGCCCGGGCCGATGAGAAGCTCATCCTGCTCGCGACGTCCCAGGAAGGCGAACTGACCTGCCGGGTCGAGACGAAGCCACCCGCCACATGGCCATTCGACCAGGCCCTCCTGCTCACCGTTCTGAACGACCCCGGCATCTCCGGGGCGATGGTCGAACCGGCCCGCGTCGCGATCGCCGACACGGGTCTTGCGGACCTGCCGACGATCTTCCCACCCGCGGTCTTCGCCTACGGTCCGGAACGTGACGCGCCGGACTACCAGGACAACGACGAGCCGAAGAACGACATCGTCGACGACATCATTGGCGCGAACATCGCGGTCAACAACGCGCGGACGACGCCCTCGCCCACCGATCCGTTCGCGAGCCACGGCACGGAGATGGCCAGCCTCGCCTTGGGAGGGCCCTCGTATTGGGCGAGCCAGAAGGACAAGCCGGCCAAGCAGCAGCGCGTGACTCTGCGCATCCTGAACGTCGCCGACCAGGGTGGCGGGATCGCGGTCCGGACGCTGCCGGACGCGATCGCCTATGCGCGGACGGCGGACGCCGACATCATCAGCCTCAGCCTCAGCACCGCGAACAACTCGTCGAGCCTGTACACGGCGGTCGAGATCAGCAAGACCCTGCTCTTCGTCGTCGCCGCGGGGAACACCAACAACGATTTCCGGTCGAGCTTCACCTACCCGGCCGCTTACGGCGGCCTAGCCGGCGACCACAAGGCCCAAGTGCTGACGGTCGCGGCGGCCGCCTGGAACGGGGACCTCGCCTTCTGGTCGCCGCGTCAGTCGGACGCCATCGACATCGCGGCCCCGGGTTGCCTCGTGCCGGCCACCGCGCCGGACGGCACCACGAAGCTGCGCAACGGATCCTCCCACGCGACCGCCCTGGTGGCCTTCACAGCCGGCCTCCTTCGATCGCTCGAGCCCAAGAAGCCTCCACGTTGGCTCAAGTCGCGCCTGCAGCTGGCGGCGGACTTCTATCCCGCGATGGAGAACACGGTCGCGGCGGGCGGCATCCTCAATCCGGTGAAGGCCGTGAGCCTGCGGATGTCCGTCCTCGAGACGGAGCGCGGTAAGCTCCGGTTCGGGCGTATCGGCGATCCGCTCGAGACCCTGGACTTCTGCGATCGTGAAGGCGGCGAGTTCCCCAACGCCGTTATCCGCAAGCTCTCCTGGGACGGGGCGCGCCAGCAGCTGAGGATCGGCTATCTCGATCCGGTGGGGAACTTCAAGACGGCGCGCTGCGCGCCCCGCCCCGACGTGGCGGTCACCTTCGCCGAGATAACGCCGACATCCGGCCAGCCGACGCCGATCCCCGTCCGAAGCATCGTCGATCTTGTGATCGCCGAACCATGAAGCTGCCCCCCCTTATCGCTGGAGAGGAATTGTCCATGAAGGCCCGCCACGTCATCGCCGCCGCCGCTGGGCTCGGCGTGTGCCTCACTGCAGGACTTGCGATCGCTGCGTCCGAACCCGCCTTCAAGGCGACCCAGGCGCTGCCGAAGGCGATGATCTCGACGACGATCAAGGAGACTCTGATCGCCTGTCCCGCGGACGACCCCGACCACCTCGCGAGGGTGCGGACGAGCGCTGTCGTCGACACGAAATACGAGGCCGATCAGCGGCGGACGTACGAGATCACTGCGAAGGGTGGCGGCTGGGCGACCGTTGGGTTCGACCTTGAGTGGACGGGAGATGGGCGGCTCACCAAGATCAATGCGAGTTCCGAGGGGGCGGGCGGCGCCGTGCTCGGCGGCTTGTTCAAAGCCATCGCCGGCTTCGCCGCACCATTCGTGGGCGAGGGCGCCGCTCCGCCGCCGGACTGCCTTCCCGAGGTGCTGAAGGCGACGCGCGAAGCGAAGGCCCTCCGGGACCAGATCCTCGAGCTGGAAGCCAAGGCCGCAGGCGCGGAACCGCAGGTCAGCGCCGGGGGCGGACAAGGCGGCCAGGCCGGCTCGGCCAACAAGGAGGCGGGCGGCAAGGACTCCGGTGGGGCGGCCAAGCTCGCGGCGCTCAAGGAACTGCTCACCCGGCGCGAAGGCCAGCTGACCCTCTCCCAGCCCCTTGAGCTCGACCTTGCGACCGCGACTCCGATCGTCGTGGCGGCCGACAAGGACGGGCCCGCGCGGACCGTGGGGTTCATCGCCCTGCGCAAGGGGCCCAGCGCCTACGACAAGTGGTTCAGGATCGAGGGCTACACCGCCGCGCAGGACAAGGTCGGCTGGATCGCGCGTCTTGAGCCCTACGGACTGAAGGGTCTGAAGGGACTGGCGCTGAAGGCCTCGAGCGGCGTCCCCCTCGTCATCGCGCCAGCCGCCAACAACTCACCGCTCGTCAACGAGGTCGCCTATGTCCAGGCGCCGCCTGTGACGGTGAGCGCCTGCGGGTTCGATCCCGGCAAGGGCGACTGCGCCGGAGCCATCTCGAGCGGGCCGAGCTTCCTTCCCCAGGCCGCGCCGGCCAGGTTCTTGAGCCTGAAGACGTCGTTGTTCGGCTCGCGGAGCCTCGCGGCCACCTTCTCGCCGCAGGGGTCCCCCCTGACCATCAGCTACAAGACCAAGGCGCAGATCGAGCAGATCGCGAATGCCATCAGCGGCGCTTCGGAAGCGGTGGGCACGCTGCGCAAGGCCGACACGACCCAGATGCAAAACGAACTCGCCGAGACGAAGGCGGCGATCGAACTCCTCGAGGCCCGCAAGAAGCTCGCCGACCTGCAGGCGAAGGACTGAGTCCGTCGTGTCGCGTGTCCGGCCTGTCCTTCGACTTGCGGCGAGCCTCGTCGCCGTCGTCGCGCTGTGCGGTTCGGCTGTCGCCCCGCCGTCCCCGCCCCTCGAACCCGGCGACCTGGAGGTGGACGGCAAGCTGTGGGGGGCGCCGGAGAAGGACGGGGACAAAGACGGCCGCCGGGCGCAGGACCTCAGTGGGATGGCATGCGCCCCGCCCGAGGCCGACGGTCGGCGCATCTGCGTTGTCGCCGACGACGAGAGCCAAGGTGTCCAGGTGGTCATCGTCCGCGACCGGCGTCTTGCCGTCGGGGCCTGGATTCGCCTGACGGACGCCAGCTTCGAAGGCCGCGCGATCGAGCTCGACGCGGAGGCGGTCGCGTACGCCAACGGCTATTTCTATGTCGCGGGATCGCATGGGCGTCCGCGCCACGGCGACGTCGAGGGGCGTGAGCCCGAGAGCCAGTCCCGAGCCAAGGCCAGCAAGCAGGTCTATCGCCTCCAGTTCCCGCTGGTCGCGGGCGGGCGGCTCGATGTCGAGGCCGAACCGGAGATCGTGGCGTCGGGCGAGCTCAGCCGCTTCCTGACGACACAGGCGGAACTCTCGCCGGCCTTCGACCGGCCGCTCGCGGATGGCGGACTGACGATCAATGGCTTCGCCGTCCGTGGCCGCTACGCCTACATCGGCTTTCGCGGGCCTCTGTTGCCGAACGGCGACGCCATCATCCTGGCGGCGCCGCTGACCGCCTTGTTCGAAGGCGAGCCGGGCGTGGGTGCGGTCTTCCCCATCCCCCTCGGCCTCGACGCGCGGAAGCGTCCGCGGGGTATCCGCGACCTTGCCGCGACCGACCAGGGCTTCGTCGGCATCGCCGGCCCGTCGGGTGACGAGCCTGCCGACACGCCGATCTCGTGCGGTGACTTCGCCGTCTTCAGCTGGGCCTCGAACCGGCCCGTGGTCCGTACCGAGTTCGCCCCGTTCGGTCCCGGACCTGCCGACAAAGATGGGAACGCCCGCGCGTGGCGGCCGGAGAGCATCGTCCCGATCAGCCAGCGCGACGGTCGTCTGCGCGCGCTTCTGGTCTTCGATGGTCCGGTCGGTGGACGGCCCACCGTGATAGACGTGCCGTTGTCCGGAACGACGACGACCTGCTCGTTTTCGCCGCGCTGAGCGGCACAGGCGGAAAACAGCCCTATGCTGCGAACGCAGCTCTCGCCGGCAATTGAACGTCCGCTCTCCGGCTCGATCCCAATGTCTCTTCGTGGCGCTTCGCAGACGCTCGGACCGACGGGGGTGGCGCAAAGGCAACCCTTGCCCGTGGACGTCGCCGATGTCTTTGGAGCGGGCGCCGCGAGAAAATCAGCGCTCTCCAACGCTGATCGCCCTTTTTGCTGCACTGCGGGATCACACGCTCCCTGCGGGCGTTTTGTGCCCGACGGGCGAGGCGCCTGGGGGCCATATGCAAAATCTGGTTCGGACATTGGTGAAGGCGTCGAAACTGGTGGGCAAGCGGCGACCGCTATCGGCCGCCTTGCTGCTTCAGCGTCACGCGTTGTCCCTCGCGAGTCCGAAACCGGCGAAGGCCGCCAAGAGGAGGCGTGCGAAGGTCGCAGGAACTCGAACGCCTTCAAAGGCCGCGGGTGCTGTCCGCCCGGCCCCGAAGACATTCGTGGAGGGTCGCTACGGCCCTCAGGGCCGGCTGTCCTACAAGCTCTACACGCCTCAAGGCTCGTCACGGCGTCGCCTGCCCGTCGTGGTCATGCTCCACGGCTGCGGGCAGTCCGCGGCCGACTTCGCGCGCGGCACGGGAATGAACAGGCTGGCGGACGAGCTTGGCTTCATTGTGCTCTACCCGGAGCAATCCACCTCGGCCAACGTGGGCCGATGCTGGAACTGGCATCGCCCCGGTGACCAAAACCGCGGGAGCGGCGAGCCGGCGGCGATCGCGGAGCTGACCCGCCAGATCATTGCGCTCTGCAAGGCAAATCCGGCTCGCGTCTACATCGCTGGCATGTCGGCCGGCGGTGCGGCCGCCGCGGTGATCGCGGCCGCCTACCCCGAGCTCTTCGTCGCCGTTGGCGTCCATTCGGGACTCGCCTGTGGGAACGTGACCACCTTGACGGGCGCCATGTCCGCAATGCGGCGGGGCATCGCCCCCGGCGGCGGCCCGGTCGGCAAGACGGTGCGACCGCTGCCGACCATCGTGTTTCACGGCGATCAGGACAGCACCGTGCACCCGTCCAACGCAATGGGCTTCCTGAGCCACCTGAAGCGATCAAGCGCCAGGCCGCTCACCAGTCGGCAACGTCAAGGCCGGTCACCGGGCGGGCGGAGCTTCACGCGCACCGAGTACCGGCAAGGCGCAGGCCCGGTGCTGCTCGAGGAATGGGTGGTGCACGGCAGCGGCCATGCTTGGTGCGGCGGACACGGCTCCGGATCGCACACGGACCCGGCGGGGCCGGATGCTTCGCGCGAGATCATGCGCTTTTTCCTGGCGCGAAAGCGGCCAATCGCGAGCCGCGCCCTGGCGAAGGTGAGTGCCTGACAAGCCCGCCGGAGGTCCAACCGGGGTGACCTCAACATCCGTCCGTGGCGCGAGACGGACCAAAAGGCAGCGAGCGCCACACAATAGTCGGCGCCGGTGGACCTCCCCAATGGCGCGGTCACGAAGCCAGCCACGTAGTGTGGCTCGGCAATTCCGGGTGGAAGGGCTGGAGCCTCAAACCCTTCATCCTCGACGGCGACTGGACTTGTGACGTGCAACGGCGCGGACTTCCGCGGGCCGCGCGAACGGCCCGGTGGGCCCGGTCAGTACGCGGACGTCGCCCCGCGCCCCGGCCTCGTCTGCCTCAACGCCCCGAAAGACGGGCTCGATCTCGACCTGATGGTCGAACTGTTCGACGCGGCGCTCGATGAGATCGCGAGCAGCGGGGGGTGAACTAGGTTCTCAAGATCGGCGTCGACGGGAATGAACTCGAGGTGGTTCGATACGATTTGCCTGCCGGTTAGTGTCAGCGAAGGAGCTCGTCTGGAGCGACGCCAAGCACCACGGAAACATGCCACAGGGTAAGCAGTGTTACATTCTGCTTGCCGCGCTCCATGGCGCTGATGTGCGCGCGATCCACGCCAAGCTCGTCGGCTAGGCGAGCTTGGGTGAGTCCTACGCGCGTTCGGATTTCCCGAAGGTTGCCTCCGAACCGCATCCTGATGTCCATCCCAAGGATGGATGCCAACCGTGTATCTTAGTGCGACGTACCAAAATACACGCCCACGCCATGCTGCCCGCTAATCCGACGTGGACTCTGCCCTTTCTTGGAAGAGCAATTCCGCCGGTTCGGCCTCAAGCGCCTCGGCGACCTGCCAGAGTGTGAGGAGCGTGACGTTCTGGTCCCCGCCTTCCATTAAGCTGATGTGGGACCGATCAATGCCCATCCGTTCGGCCAGCGCAGCTTGGGTTAGCCCCGCCCCTACGCGAAGCCTCAGCACGTTTCGGCCGAACAACTCCCTGATGTCCATCTGTAAGGATGGACACCGGCTGTGCATTTTAGTGCGACGTATTATAATACACGGGCCGATTTGGATTTCGCCCGCGCATGAGCAGTCTGGAGGCTACCGGATCCCAAGAACCCGACGCGCGCGCCGCGGTGGAGCGGGCTTATGCGCGGCACCGGTCATGGCTGCTTGCGTTCCTGAACCGCCGCTTCGGAACGCTCGTGGGAGAGGATCTGGCCCAGGAGGCCTTCGCCCGGACGTTGGCGAGCGGGGCCGATGTTCGCAATCCGCGGGCGTTCCTGGCCAAGGTGGCGATCCGCGCGGCGATGGAGGAGCTGCGGCGGCGGCCGGAGCCGGGCTTCGTCTACACGATGCCGGCGGCTGTGGCCCCGGAGGCCGAGCAGGCGTTGCTGCTGGAGCAGACGATCCAGGCGCTGCCGGAACCGATTCGCGACGTCTTTGTCTTGAGCCGGTTCGGAGGTCTCTCTAATGTGGAGATCGCCCAACGCTGCAATCTATCCGTGAAGCACGTCGAAGCCCGACTCACGGAAGCGCGGCGGAGGTGTGCGGCCCTGATGCAGGACTGAGGCGGCAGCCCATGAGCGAGTCAGCAGATCGTTCGCGCGCGACCGAGGCCTCTCAATGGTTCACCACGATGACCGGCGGCGACATCGCCCCGGCTGAGCTCGATGCGTTCCGCGCCTGGCGGCGCGATCCCGCCAACGCCGCGGCCTTCGAGGCGGTGAAGAAGGGTTGGGAGGCAGCGGGCGGCCTGGCGGAGCGGCCTTCGATGGCGGCCCTGACCGAGGCTGCCCTGGCGAAATATCCGGCCAGGGCCGGAACGGGTCAGGCGCGTCCCTCCCGACGCTTCGTCCTGGCGCCCCTCGGGCTGGGCCTGGCCGGATTGGTGGTGGCCGGCGGCGTCTTCCTGGGCTGGCGCGACCGAGAGCCGACCTACGCGACCCAGGTCGGGGGTCAGCGGCTCGAGGTGCTGGCGGATGGCACCCGGCTGCGGCTCAATACCGACACGCGGGTGCGGATCGACTTCCGCGGCGGCGAGCGCCGGGTGGTGCTGGAGCATGGCCAAGCATTCTTCGACGTGGCGCACGATGCGGCGCGCCCCTTCATCGTCGAGGCGGACGGCGCTCGGGTGCGGGCGATCGGCACCCGGTTCGACGTGCGCCATGACAGCCGCGCCGTCCGGGTGACGCTCGTACAGGGCCGCGTCGAGGTTCGCGGCGCCGATGGCAGCGCGGCCGAGCTCGCGCCGGGGCAGGCCGTCGTCGTGGACCGCCGCGGCTTGTCGCGGCCCGCGGCCACCAACGTCAGCGCGGTGGCGAGCTGGACCACCGGGCGCCTCACCTTCTCCGGCGTGCCGCTGCGCGACGCCGTCGCCGAGGTGAACCGCTACTCCGACCAGAAGATCGTGCTGGAGGCGCCCGAGAGCGTCGCCGGCGAGCTCGTCAGCGGCCAGTTCGTCGCCGGCGACGTCGAGACCTTCGTGGCCGGGGCGCGCTCGCTCTACGGCCTCAAGGTCACGTCACAGACACCCCGGGAGATCCGGCTGTCGCCAGGGTGACGAACTTTTTTTGACATCGGCCCAAGGGTTTTGTGGCGGTTTTCCCCTCTACCCCTGCAGACGAACCTCGTGGCGCCGAAGCAAGACCATTCCGGTAGCGCAGAGCCCGCGGTCGTCGCGGGGGAAACATGTTCGAAGGTTCCGAGTATCGCGTAGGGCGCCGGTGGGCCTGGCTCGCCACCGCCGCAGTCCTGTTCGCCGGCGCGGCCCAGGCGCAGACGACCTACGCGGTGTCGCTGACCGGTGGGGGTCTCGAGCCCGCCCTCCTCGGCCTCGCCAGCCAGACCAAGCAACAGATCATGTTCTCCAAGGGCGTCGTAGCGGGTCTGCGCGCGCCGCCGGTGAAGGGCCAGATGACGCCCGAGGAGGCTCTGGACAAGTTGCTCGTGGGCGCGGACCTGCGTGCGCGCCGGGTCAACGCCCAGCTGATCGTGGTGGAGCGGAACGCCGGACGCGCGGCCGCGGACGGCCGCCCTTTCGGAGATGACGCCGACGCCGCGGTGGCGGCGGCGGGGCCAACCCTGGTCGACGAGGTGACCGTCACCGGGTCCAACATCCGCGGCGCCCCGCCGGCTGCGCCGCTGCGGATCGTCAGCCAAGCCCAGCTCCAGGCCTCGGGGCATGCGACCCTGGTCGATGCCTTGCGCGCCCTCCCCGAGAATTTTTCGGGCGGGGCCAGCGAAGGCAACAGCCTGACCGGGGGTGACGGGCTCAGCCGCAACATCACCTATGGCAGCGCCCTGAACCTGCGCGGCCTGGGCAACAACGCGACCCTGGTGCTGCTCAACGGCCGACGTGTGGCGGGCTCCGGGGCGTTCGCCGACTTTGTCGACGTCTCGATGATCCCAACCACCGCGGTCGAACGGGTCGAGGTCCTTCTGGATGGCGCGTCGGCCGTCTACGGCGCCGATGCGGTGGGCGGGGTGGTGAACGTCATCCTGCGGCGCAAGTTCGAGGGGGACGAGACCCAGCTGTTCGCCGGCATCGGCACGGCCGGGGAGCCGGCCCAGGGCCGGATCGCCCATACGTTCGGACGGCGTTGGACGGACGGCGGCGTCGTGGTGTCCTACGAGCTGCAGAAGCGCGACGCCCTGCACACGAAGGACCGCGAGTTCTCGCGAAGCGCCGACCTTCGGCCCTTCGGCGGCGGCGACTTCCGGGTGACCAACGCCTTTCCCGGCAACATCCTGGGCCCCGACCCGGTGACGGGCGGCAACGTGCCCCGCTTCGCCATCCCCGCCGGGCAGCCGGGCACGGCGCTCCGGCCAACGGACTTCCAGGCCGGCACGGTCAACTACAGCAACCCGCGCCTCGGGGCCGACATCCTGCCGCGGCAGACCCAGAACTCGGTCTACCTCTCGGTGGACCAGGCGCTGGGCCAGGTGGAGCTCACGGCAGACGCGCGCTACGCCTATCGGCGGTTCAAGGCCGACCTCACCCCGGTGGTGTCGACGTTCACGGTGGGCCGCGGAAACCCGTTCTTCGTCTCGCCCACCGGGGCGGCCACCCACAGCATCGCGTACAACTGGTACTCGGACCTCGGGAACCCGCAGAACCAGGGCTCGGCCGAAACCCTCGGGCTTTCAGTCGGGGCGAAGGCCCCGCTGTTCCGCGACTGGCGCGGGGAGGCCTACGCGACCTTCGACCAGGAGATCGCCGAGTCGCGCGGCTTCGGCTTCATCAACGCGCTGGTGCTCGGCGAAGCCCTCGGCAACACCGCCGATCGCGCGGATACCCCCTACAACGCCGCCCGCGACGGCTTCTTCAATCCCTTCAACGGCCTCGCCGGCGGCAACAGCGCCAACGTCGTTGGGGCCATCGGATCCGGCCGCGTCTGGAGCCGCATCCGCAGCCGGGTCGCCGCGGTCAACATCCAGGCCGACGGCGCCGTACTGCAGCTGCCCGCGGGCCCGCTGAAGCTCGCGGTCGGCGCCTCGGCGCGGCGCGAGAGCCTGGTGCGCACCGGCGACAATTGGCTCTCGACCCCCGCGCCCGTCCCGATCAGCACGCCGACCGATGCCGAGCGTGACGTGCTGGCCGCCTTCGCCGAGGCCCGCGTACCGCTCTTCGGGCCTAACAACGCCCGGCCAGGATTCCACCGCCTGGAACTCTCGATCGCCGGCCGCGTCGAACACTATGAGGTCGCGGGCTCCACCGCCAATCCGAGCGTGGGGGTCGTCTGGGAGCCGATCGAGGGCGTTCGCCTGAGAAGCACCTTCAGCCGCTCCTTCCGCGCGCCGGCCCTGCGCGAGCAGTTCGATCCCGCGAGCGTGGCGCCCACCCTCCTGTCCCAGGGTCCCGCCCGGGTCCGCGTCCTGACGCTCAATGGCGGCAATCCGGACCTCGATCCCGAGACCGCGAGGTCCTGGACCGCCGGCTTCGACCTGGCCCCGGCGCGCTGGCCGGGCTTCAAGCTCAGCGCCACCTTCTACGATGTGCGGTTCGAGGACCGCATCGGTCGCCCGGCCGCGGTCAATCTCTCGAACGCGCTGACGGACGCGAGCCTTGCGCCTTTCGTGACGCGGATGTCGCCGGCCACGAACCCCGCGGATCTCGCCCTCATCACTGCGGCGCTTGCGAGCGCTCCGTTCGTCTCCACGGGCGGAGCCTTCCCGCCGACCGACTACGGGGCGATCATCGACAACCGCTATGTGAACACCACCACGCTGCACGTGCGCGGGATCGATGTGTCGGCGAGCTACGCCTTCGACGTCGGCGCGGCCGACCACATCGGCCTGGGCGGCGCCGTCAGCTACATGCTGGATTACGAGCAGCAGTTCACGCCGACCGCGCCCACGATCGATCGCGTCAACGTCGCCAACTTCCCGCTCCGCCTGCGCGGCCGCCTGACCGCGGACTGGACCCGCGGGCGGCTCACCGTTGCCGGCGCCGCGAACTACACCGGACGCTATCAGGACAGCCGCGGCGAGCGCATCGGCGACTTCGTGTCCTTCGACGCCCAGGTGCGGCTCGCGCCGGCGGAGTCCGGGGTGCTGAAGGCGTTGGCGGTGCGCCTCAACGTCCGCAACCTCTTCGACCGCGACCCACCCTTCTACAACAACACCGAAGGCTTCGCGTACGACCCGGCCAACGCCGACTCCATCGGCCGGTTCGTTTCGCTCCAGCTCACGCGCGCTTGGTGAGGTCGGGTCATGACGCGCGCGACGATGGCCGGCGCCCTGGCGCTCGCCCTGCTGGCCGGCGCCCCCCACGCGCCGGCCAGCGCCCGCCCCTTCACCGTGGACGACCTCCTGTCCCAAGAGTCGTTCGGGGCTGTGGCCATCGACCCGGCCGGCCGATGGTTGGTGTTCGAGCAGCGCGATCGCTACGACCGGCTGCCCCGCTACGACATCGGCTACACGCCCAGTGAGGCGTTCCCCTGGCTCGCTGTCGTCGATCTGACGCGTCCGGGACGGGCCAGGCCCCTCCTTCCGCGCGACCCGGCCAGCGGCCAGATGCTGGGCCCGTTCTCCCCCTCCGGCCGGCAGCTCGTGGTCTATCGCCTTCGGGGCCGGACCAGGGGCTTCGGCGTCGTCCAGCTCGCCACCGGCGCGGTGCGCTGGTTCGACCTGGCGCCGCAGGACACCGCGCGCGGCCGGACCGTGCAGTGGCTGACCGAAGGCGAACTCCTCCTCATCGCGCGGCCGGACCGCCGGGCGCCGCCGGAGTTGCGATCCAACGACGACATCACCGAGCGCCTGCCGGCGTGGTGGGCGGCCGCGGCGCGGGGCGAGGCCGCTCGCACCGTCGTCGGCAGCGGGATCTATACCGGGCTTCGGCCGCGCGACCCCGCGCGCCGCTTGCTCCGTCTGGACATCCGCACCGGGGCGCAGACCCTCCTGGCCGCAGGCGAGTTCTTCGACCTCGAACTCTCGCCCGATCGGCGACACGTCGCGCTGCTGGAGTCCGGCCCGGACTTCCAGGTCCGCGGGGATGGACCGGTCCGCGGCATCGCCGGGCTCGAGACGGAGGTCACCCGGCTGTCGATCCTCGACCTCGCGCGGGGCGTTCGCACGCCGGCGTGCCTGGACTGCGATGTGCTGCCGCAACTGCTCGCCTGGTCGCCTGACGGCCGCGAGGTGCTCGCCTTCCGCCGCGGCGAGGACCGGACCTGGCAGGGCGGACGCCTGGTCCGCGTGGCCGCCACCACCGGCGCCGCCACCGAGCTGCCGGACGCGGTCACGCCGGAGCTCGGCCTCAATCCCGTGGTGGTCCGCGCCGGTTGGTTCGGATCGGAGCCTGTCATCTTCGGTCGGACGCCTGGCGCCCCGCGCGCCGATTGGCACCGGCTCGGCCCCTCCGGCCCCGTCAACCTGACCCGCGCCCTGCCGGCGCCGGACGGGCGCATTCGGGCGGCCGACCGTCGCCATCTCGTCCTGCTCGCGGGGGATCGCCTCTGGCGGATCGACCGGGCGGGGCGCGCGGAGGCCCTCGCCGAAGCGGCGGCGCGGGTCGCGATGCGCGACCAACGGGGCACGGACGGCGCTCGTCTCGCGAACCTCTTCCCCACGGGGTCCTGGATCGCTCTCGGCGCGGTTGGCGCCTCGCGGGTGACCTGGGTCGACACACGCGGCCTCACCGAAGCGCCGGGTGGGACGCGGGGGGCGGACGGCCTCTTCGCATCGCCGGGGCGCGTGAACAGCCTGGCCCGGTACGACATCGACGCGATCGGCGTGGAGCGGCTCAGCGTCCTGCAGCGGGGCAAGGCGCCGGTCGTGGTGGCGACGCTGAACGGAGGCCTCGCCGAGACGGATCCGATGCGGATTGAAGTCGTGCGGCACACCGGCGAACAGGGCGAGCCGCTCACGAGCTGGCTCTACCTCCCTGCCCTGCCGGCCGGCGCGCCGCCACCGCCGCTGATCGTGCGGCCCTACCTGGGGTACAGCCACGCCACCCCGCCCCGCGACCTCAAGATGGAGGGCGGCTTCTTCCAGAACCTGCGGATGATGACGGGCCACGGATACGCGGTGCTTGTGCCCAGCCTCCCAAATCCACCTGGCGGGATGCGGGAGCCCATGGCCAACGTCGGCGCCCGGATTCTCGCGGTCGAGCGCGCCGCACGCGAAGATCCGCGGCTGCAGGGGCTCTTCGATCCGGACCGCGAGGCGCTGCTCGGGTGGAGCTTCGGGGGCTACACGGTCATGGCGACCCTCACCCAGACCGACCACTTCCGGGCGGCGGTGGAGATGAGCGGGATCAGCGACCTCACCGCCTACTGGTCGAGCATCACCCTCAAGCGCGCCGTCTCGCCGGAGTACGGCTACGGATCCAACTGGGCGACGGGCACGGTGGAGGCGACCCAGCCGCAGATGGGAGCGCCGCCTTGGACGGACCCCGACCGCTACCGGCGCAACAGTCCCCTGCTGCACGCCGACAAGATCCGCACGCCGCTGCTGTTGATCCATGGGTGGCGAGACCAGATCCCCTATGCGGGGTCCCAGGCGATGTTCTCGGCCCTCTTTCGGCAGGGCAAGGACGCCCAGTTCGTCACCTACTGGGCGGCGGACCACATGAACGTCAGCCCCGGCGATGTGCGCGACGTCTGGGCGCGCACCTTCGAATTCCTGGATGCCCACCTGGGCCCCGCGGCGCCTACCAGCGGCCCGCCGCCCGCGAATCCGGCACGCGGCCCTGCCAGTGGCGCACCCAGGCCTCCACAGCCGCCGCGTTGAGGACATGCATGGCGTGCTGCGCCTGGCCGGTCATCAGGCGCTGCGGGTCGAGCGCATGACTGAGCTTGTCGCGGCTCAGGATGCCGGCGTCCGCGAGGCAACCGTGGACGAGGTAAGGGTGAAGGATGTCGCACGATGCCGCGACGCGGCGCGCCACATGGACGGTCAGGGCGCCCTTGGTGCGCCGGTTCAGCACCGCTTCCGGAATCCGATGCGCAAAGGCGCGGCGCGCGAGGGGCCGGTCGTAGGAGCCGCCGGCCAGATCGGGCACGGGAACCGACAGGCACAGCTCCATCACCGGCTGGCTGAAGAGGGGCATCAGGATGTCGGCCAGGGCCAGGCGGCGGCTGGGTTCGTAGAAGAAGTGCGTCACGGCGATCCCCTCGACGTGCAGGACCTTGCCGGGCGGCAGACCCGCTTGGCGCGCCGCCGTCACCCACTCGTGCTCGATCCTGGGCGCAATTTCCGCCCAGTCGCGCGTCAGCAGCGACGACGTCCCGCTCGGCCGCGCCTCGCGGCCCCGCTTTGCGGCCTGCACCTGGCCCACCACCGACCAGACGGACTGGCGGGTCCGTCGCGCCACGTTGGCGAGCACCGGGGAGCGCCAGGCGCCCCAGCCCAGGCGCGCGAACTCGTCGGCCGCGACCAGCGCCGTGGGGTACTGGAAGAAGACCCCGTCGCCCCCCTGGCCCGAAACGATCGCGGTTGCGCCGGACGTGCCAAGCAGCCTGGTCTCGAAGCGGTCCCGCATCCCGTCCATCGCGCCGATGGCGGGACGCGAGAAGACACCGATCTCCTTCAGCGATTCCTCATCCAACGGCTCGAAGCTCTTCGGCTGTTCGAGCAGCGGGACGCCCAGGCGCTCGGTCACGGCGCGCGCGAAGCGAGCCTCGTCCGCTTCGGGTCGCATCTCTCGATAATGGAGCCAATGCGCCACGCGGCCCGTGAGCGACGTCGCCCCGATCGCGCCAGCCAGGATCGAGGAATCGAGGCCGCCGGAGAGTTCCATCAGCACACGGTCGTGACGCCCGATCAGCGCCTCTACGGCGACGTCGACCCTCCGGACCAACTCCTCTTCGACCCAGCGGAGGTCCGCGCCGTCGTCGCGGGCGAAGGCGCTCGGCGTCCAGATCGGCGTCGGCGGCGCCGGGGCGCCGAGGGTCAGCATCTGGCCAGGCCCCACGCCCGTCATATCGTCGAACAGCGGCTCGGTTGTCCCTGCCGTCGGCGTGGCCAGGACGGCGGCGATGCGGTTCCAGTTGAGGGCCATGCCGCGCGGCCGCAGCCAGCCCGGGGCCGTCGCGACGTCGTCCGTCACCAGATGGAGACTGTCGCTCAGGCTCCAGGTGACGCACCCGAGCGCGCCGCTGGGGTCGCGGAAGACTTCGGTCGGACCCGGCCTGGGTGGGCGCAGAAGCGCGACGTACGCGCCCCACGCTTCCGCGGCCAACCGGCGGGCGAAGACGCCCGGATCACACGGCTCCGCGTCGGGCCCAGCCGGGGGCCAGAACGCAGATCCCGCTCGGCGGTGGACGTCCCCGATCACGACCCCCGCGCCGAAGACCTGGACGGCCGGCCAGACCGGGTCGCGGGTCCACACCGCCGCCCGGGTTGTCTTCGCCCGCGGCCGCCAGCCTTCGGCGGCGAGGCGGAGGCCGAAGTCTGAAGCTCGACCCGCCGGTGCAGCGTCGTCGCCGGACCAGCTCAAGACGATGAATGCGCGGCGCGTCATAGGGCCATGATCGGCGTGTAGCGGGCCACCCGGTCGAGCTCGTCATCCAGCACCACGTCTTCGACCTGGAGCCAGCAATGCGCGTCGAAAGGCCAGGTCGTGACGCCGAAGACCCAGGCCGCGTCCTGCCCGTGCCGATGAAGGTGCCGCAGCAGAAGGAAGGACCTCAGGAGGCACTTGTAGGTCACCGGCGCGTAGGGCGCCCATCGTTGGAAGCCATCGAGGAGCTCGAAGAGATCGATGGGCCGATCCACAAGGTGCGGCGCAGGACCGGCGCGCGCCGCCTCCAGCAGTTGGGCAAAGCTCCGGCCTCGGTACGTCCGCAAGAGATCCCAGAGCGCGACGACGGCATCTCGCGCGTCACGCACGCCGGGATGCGGATAGGTCGGGCGCAAGGCGGTCGTCCGCGCCGGCGGCGACCAGCGTCGGGCGGGCGATACATCGCCGAGCGGCTGGGCGAGGTTGCCCGCCAAGAGATCGGCGGCGAGCTCGTCGTCCGCCAGCACGAGCGTCCGGCGGTCCGCCAGGATTTCGGCGCTGTCGCACGCCCGGCAGAGATAGGCGCCGGCAGCCGCGTCGAGGAAAACGATATGCTCGTCCACGACAGCCGCGTGTATGGCGGGCTTGAGCATGAGCTGACGGGGCGTGGTCGACATGGGCGGGAGTCTCCCGCCGCCCCCTGGCGGGGGCGGCGGGTTCGGCCTCAGTCGAATTCAGGGCCGTCGTCGAGCTCGGGAACGCTGCCCTTGATCGCGTTGGTGAGACCCTTGGCGTCGCCCAGGCAGATCAGGCGCGAGGTCGGGGCCGACAGATGCTTGGACATGGTGTCCTCCGGTTTGGATATCGCCGGGTTGGCGACCTCACAACCCTCGGATGCACAAGCACTATACTCAATCTATATCGAGATATATTCGGATATATTATTGAGGCCCCTCCGACCGCGGCGGCTCCAGGAGGCGCGCGAGCGGTTCGGCCAGGGCGACGCGGCGTCGGTGGAACACCTGGATCGCCTGCGCACGTTGCCCGCGCGCCGCGGGGTCGGCGAGTTGGAGGAGCGCGTCAGCCTCCCCGGCAAGGTCGTCGATCAGGAGCGCCTCGCGCCGGCGCACGGGGGCGAGCCGGATGGCCGCGGTCCGGAAGGACTCGGGAGTGACCCGGCTGGCCGACTCGGCGACCCACGCCAGGAACAGGCGCTCGACGGCGCGGACAGGATCTTCGCCCAGGACCGGTTCTGGCGGACGGGCGTCGCGGTGCTGGCGTGGCGGCGCGCCCTGCGAGATGAGGAGGAGATGCTCGCTCATCCGGTAGAGGACCGCGACGTCGTCCGCCGTGAGCTCCGGCACGAAGAAGCCATCGCCGCGACGCTCCTCGAGCAGGCCTTCGCCGGCGAGCCGGGACAGCGCCTCGCGCACCGGGGTCGGACTGAGCTTCAGTCCGTCGGCCACCTCCTTGGCGGTCACCCGCGCGCCCGGCTCCAGCACCCCGTCGCGGAGCCGGCGCCGCAGGTCGATCAACGCCTGGCGGAAAGGTTCCACCCGTTCCGGGACCATGGGGGACTCCACGCTGCGCCTCACAAAGACCGGCCAGTCAACGCGCCTCCATCCAGGCTGGCAAGATGAATATATCTCCCAATACGGTTGTGATCAGGGCGTTCGCAGCATGCGTCGGCCTCGCGATGAGATATTCTTCCGTTGTTCGGCAGCAAATCTGCCGAGCGAATACTCCAATCATCTGGGCGCCCCGTGGCGGGCCGCCCGCAGGTCGCGTCTTGCGGAAGGCCTGCCCGGTCTGCGCGGGCCGCGAAATCCGCCCCCCGCACAAGATGATCGATCCGCGCGCCAGCCGTCCTTGGACGTAAGCGCGCCGGTCGGCTCGGAAGGTTGCTCGGTCTGTCTGGTATCGAGGCCCAACGTCGGCGCCGGCCGCTTCAGACCCAATGGACTCGGCCACGGCGCAGCCAGAAGTGCGAGCGGCAGCCGGTCTTGCGCCAGACCGAAGGGTGCAGCGTGGGCCGACAGTCGCGCTCAAGGGTGAGGTCCCACCGCGGGCGCGCCACGTCGAGCGTCATGAGCTCCAGGCGTTCGCCGCAGCCGCACGGGCAGCGCAGGCCCACCAGCCAGTCCTCGCCATGCTCCCGCGCCAGGACGAGGTCGCGGCGCGGGAGGCGGTCCGGCAGGGTATCGCCCTCGACGACCCGCAGCCGGCGCGCGGGCTGCAGCCGTTCGAACGCATTGCGCAGCCACCTCATGCGACGCGCTCCAGGTCGCTCAGCGCCGGCAGCCCCAGGAGCGGCTCGGACGCGCCCTGCGCCAGCAGCGGATTTTCGGTCCGGGCGAAGGCATCCTCGCTCAGTCGGTCCTCCTCGCTGGCGGCGAGGCTGATGAGGGTCCGGGCGCTCAGCCGGTTGGGCTCGTGCCGGAACGGATGGGCGCGCGCGATGTATTCGAGCACCGCCGCCGACGCCGTGCGCATGTTCAGGCTGACGACCGAGGGCGCCTCCTCGACCGCACCGCGGATGTAACCCTCCGCGCGCTGGCGGTCGTGCTCGGCCGGGCTCGCCGCGGCGAGGTACTCCGCGCGCAGCAACTGCGGCGTGTAGACCTCCCGGTCGCCCAGGGTCGCGCCGCCCGGCGACACGTAGTCGATGCGGCCCAGGACGTCCGCGATCGCCGGACCCGCCGAGGTCGAGCGCACCGGGATCACGACGCCCATGTCGATCAGCGGGATGCAGAAGGCCGCCGCCAGCCGATCGCAGAGGTAGCGACCCTCGGCGGTGTCAACGCAGCAGAACACCACGTCGGCCGCCGCCGCGGCGAGAACCGCGGGCCGCGCCATCAGGCTCGTCGGAAAGGCCATCACCCGGGCGTCCGGCCGGAAGGTCCGGATGGCCGCCTCGGTCATGCGCACCTTCAGGCGGCCCGCCTCGGCATCCGCCGTCGTGGCGTTGACGATGCGGTTGAGGTTCTTGGCCTCGATCCGGTCGAAGTCCACCAGGCCGATCTCGCCGAAGCCCATCCGCGCCACCTGCTCGGCGACGAGCGAGCCCGTACCCGAGACCCCGATGACGAAGGCCGAGAGGCGGCCGAGCTCCCGGGTCATGCCGCCCGAGAAGGCCATCGGCCGCGGCGCGCCCGCCGGCGCGTCGGACCACCAGTGGCGGATGTCGTGCCCGGCCACGGTCACCAGTTCCACGGGGCGGGTTGCACCAGCGCCTTCGAACAGGCGCGCGCGCACGGCGCCGTCCGGCGTCATGATCGCCGAGCCGTGCGGGCCCGGCAGGGCCGCATCCAGACTCGCCGCGAGCAGGGCGTCGCTGCGGTCATCCACGGCGGAGAAGGCGAACTGGCCGCCCGGATGAGAGTGGCAGACGATGATCGAGCCGTCGCGGGCCTCGGCCAGGTCGATCGCCTGCTCCAGGATCTCGCCCGGCCAGGTGAGCTCGTCGCGGCCGCGCACCGCGCAGGCCGCGTGCGGCACGGGCAGGACCTCCCGCACCGCCAGCTTGAGCCGTTCGGTTCCGAACCGCGAACACAGCAGAATCGCCGCGGCCTCCCGCCCGTCGCCCGGGTACAGGTGGGCCATCAGCTCGGCGTGACGAACGCCGGGGAACACGAGCGTGGGGCCGCGTACGATCATCGTTCGATCTCCCGAACAAGGGCCTCGTCGACGAGGCTGAGGTGGGTCACGAGGTTGTCGTTGACGGGGTTCCAGGCCCCCGCCGGGCGGTGGCGCGACCAGCGCTGGAAGGGAACGCCCTCGATGGATTCGAAGTGGTTCGCGGCGTCGATCGCCCGCCCCGTCACGAGCACCAGGTGCGGGTTGCAGTAGAACATGTCGAGCTCACCGCCCGGGTAGGTGGTGGGCACCTCGATCGCCAGCGTCGTCTGCCGCTGGACGTAGCCGTCGGGCAGCGGGTAGCCGTGCAGCAGAATCCAGCGGCGACCGCCGTCCAGCAGCGTCTCCCAGGCGCCGGGGTAGGCGGCGAGCCAGCCCTCATCCTGCGGCAGCAGCCGGAACTGCCGCCGCAGGGTCGGGCCCTCGCCGTTGTTGATCTGCCGAGGGGTCAGCCGCAGCTTCTCGAGCCCGGGGGTGCGCAGGTCGATCGTCGTGTCCAGGGTGATCGCCTGCTTTTCGCGGCCGGCCACCTTGAGGATAATGATCCACTCGTCGTCGGCGCTGAAGCCAGCGGCGACGATCGCCTCGCGGGCGGTCACCATCGGCTCGTGCCAGGTGGTCTGCACGCCTTGGACATTCAGCTTGTAGGTCTTCGGCTCGCGCCGGGTCTCGTGATTGGTGGCGATGAACTCCATCGAGGTCCCTTTCAGAATCGGTTTTTGATTGCGATTTCGCAATCGTGCGCTATATCTGTGCGACGGCGACTGTAATTGCAAGAGTGAAAATGAATGGCGAAATCAGAATTTGACGCCGGCGGGTTTCACAAGGCCCTCGAGGGCGTACGGGCGATGCGCGGCTTGAACTGGAAGCAGGTCGCGGAGGAGGCCGGCGTCAGCGCCTCGACGCTCACCCGGATGTCGCAGGGCAAGCGTCCCGACGTCGACAGCATGGCCGCGCTCGTCGGCTGGTCCGGTCTGCGCGCCGACGACTTCGTGCGGGGCGGCGCCCCGGGAGAGGCCGAGCGCGAGCCGCTGTCGCTGATCACGGCGACCCTGCGGAACGACCCGACGCTCAGCGACGACGGGCGTGACACCATGATCGACATGATCACCGCGGCCTACCTGCGGCTGCGGCGCCGCTGAGCCTTCCCCCTCGCCGCGAAAGCGCTTGACCGGGGCAAATCCCAAGCGCCAAGGTTTCATCTCGTGAGCGGCCGGGGCGAGTCCCGGCCGCACATCGTTATGGGGCTGGGCGCGCTTGGGGGATGAGCCGCGGAACGTGGGGGTTCGGCCGTGACGGCCGAGATCGCCATCCTGAACCGCCACGCGATCGCATTCGCCGCGGACAGCGCCGTGACGCTGGCGTCCGGCACCAACATCACCAAGATCTACGACACGGCCGAGAAGATCTTCGAGCTCTGCCGCCACCAGCCGCTAGCGCTGATGATCTACAACAACGCCACCTTCATGGAGGTGCCGCTCGAGGTGTTGATCGGTCGATTTCGCTCGACCCTCCGCGGCGACGCCGGCGCCCCCCCGCCCGAGTTCAAGAAGGTCACCGACATCTGGCCCAAGCTCGAGACCTTCCTGGTGGCGTTCCCCCGCACCCCGGCCGACGAGCACCGCCACCTCCAGCAGCTGGTCGCCGCGGAACTCGCCGCCCTGCAGAAGCGCATCCAGGCCATGATGCTGAGCTTCCTCGGTGGCAACGGCGGGAAACGCCGGCGCAAGACCCCGCCGGCCCCCGCCGAGCTGTTCATCCAGGCGGCGAAGGAGCGCCGCAGCCTGTTCGCCGTGCAGCCCCTGAGCGGCTATCTCGACGACAAGACCCTCGACGACTTCATCGCCGAATACGGCGGCGCCATCGACGAGACGCTGAAGCTGCCCCGGATCGTGCCGCGGGTGATCGGCTCGATCGCCGGCGATGGCCTGCGCGCCTTCCAGGAGCTGCTCTTCGACATCATCCGGTCGTCGGCTTCGACCGGCGCCTCCACCGGCTTCGTCTTGGGCGGCTTCGGCACCGAGGACATCTTTCCGACACTGAACGCGATAGAAGTGGACGGCCTGTATTTCGGCAAGCTTCGCGTGATCAATTCGGACATCCGCGCCGTCGACACCCAAGACAACCGGGCCATCATCGTACCGTTCGCCCAGAAGGACATGCCGCAGCGGTTCATGTCCGGGATCGACAGGTTGTTCGAGGACGAGCTGGAACGGCAGGTGGGCCAGATCGTTGACGACATCATCGCCCAGCATCCCCGCGTGTACGCCGCTGGGGAGGGCGGCCGCACCCGGTCCGCCGCCCTCAAGGCGTTCCGCGACGGCGTTGCAGGCCTCAAGAGAAATGCAGAGATCGGCCTGGAGTCAGTAGTCAATCACATGTCGAAGCGAGAATTGGCCGAGATGGCCCACTCGCTCGTAGAATTAACGTCTCATAAACGCCGCTTTTCCAACGAAGCGGAGACGGTCGGCGGCCCCATCGATGTGGCAATCCTGACACGCAACGAGGGATTCATCTGGATTCGTCGTAAACATTACTTTGACAAGGAGATGAACCCGGGCTACTTTGCTCGGGCCTACAGAGCCTGAGGAGGCGCGCGATGCACCCCGATTTCGCCGCAGATCCCGACAGCCTGCTGAGCAGCGACGACCTCGATCTTGTGCTGGCCGGCTATCGGCCGCCCAACCAAATCATGGAAGAGGTCAGCGAGAGCTTCCGCAAGGAATACGAGCGGCTGCGCGAGGCGCACGACGAAGCCGCCTGAGCCGTCCCGGCCGTTTCAGGGCGTCAGGAAGGCGTCCTCCACCGAGCGCAGCCGGATCGCCAGGTCCGGGCTCGCCGAGCGCATGACATCCAGATCGCGCAGGTCGCCGAAGTCGAGCCCGGTGTCGGCCTCCAGGCCCCGAACGCTCACCTGCGTGTCCTGGAAGTCGCCGAACACGAACCGGCTCTGACGGCGGCCGATCGCCGGGAGGAAGTCGGCCTGGCTGCGCTTGTAGGCCAGGGCCGCGAGCGACTGCAGCTCCGGATGGCGGTAGACGACGATCTTCCAGTACTCCACCGGCGTGCGGACGTCCTGGTAGACGGGGTCGTCCGACCGCAACACGGGGCCGGTCATCACCGTCGCCCGGATGTCTTCCCGATCGACGTTGTTGAGCACGTAGTTCTCAAGCGCGAGCCAGATCCCGGCGTTGAAGCGCTGCCGCTGCGGACAGGCATTGGTGGCGTGGAAGGTGTCGGCGTCGGCGATGGCCGCCTCAGGCCCCCAATTCGGATCCTCGCGCCGGGTCATGTGGCCGCGGCTGAACAGGTCCTGGCCTTCCAAGCCGTAGCACTCCCGGAGGATCTGATACTGCGTGTCGATCCTGGGGTCGTATTGCCAGACGTCGGTCCGCTCCACCTCGCGGTCGGAGAGGTCGCCGGCGATGTTCACCAGGCTGAAGAGCGGCAGCCGCCGGCTCTTGCTCACCACCACCGAGAAGTTCGTATAGGCCAGCTCGTGGGCGTCGCCCTTCGGACGGCGCGCGCGGGCATCGAGTTCGGCCGCGTCGTCCGCCCAGGTCCCCAGACCCGGCAGGCCGATCCGTTGTTCCGGGAAGAAGTGTGGGTCGAATCCTTCGCGGTCGGCGTAGTCCTCGATCCGGCCCGGCCGGTCGCGCACACGTTGCAGTTCCGCCGACTCGTCGGGCGAGAAGCGCCGCCATACGCCCGCCACCGGCTCAGCCTGTCGACTTCACGTGCAGGTGGGCGGGCGGCGTCGAGGTCAGCCGACCTTCGGGCGAGAGCACCCAGTCCTTGAGGCCGGTGACCGCTTGGCGGATCTGCTTCGCGGGGCCTTCGACCAGGACCGCGGCTGGCGTCGCCACCTCCAGGGTCAGCGGCGACACGGCCTCACGGAGATATGCGACCAACTGATCGACCTCGCCGGGCGACGGATCGTCGAGATGGTCGAAGGTCAGGAAGAAGCGAACCGGCGTCAGGTCCGCCCGCCCCTTCCGCGCGGCTCTCCCTCTAGGGGATGAGACCTTTGCCCTCATGCCTCGCTCCAAAACCCAGGCTCTTCGCCGCTTCGTATCCCAGCTTAGCGATATCATCAGACCGTTGCTGATCTCTATCGGGCCGCTGCAGCAATTCTTTGTCCTTGGCCAGCAAACGCGCAAGAGCGCCGGTGACCACCGGGCTCGCCATCGACGTCCCGCTCATGACCCCGAGATCGGTCGCGCTCACGGTTGAGACGATGCCCGAGCCCGGGGCGATGAAGTCCACCTCCGGGCCGCAGTTGCTGAAGTTCGCGAAGTAGACGTCGTCCTGCGGCGAGGGCGTCTCCGCGACTTCAAGATCCCGGGCTGAGCCTTTCGGCCAGCCGGCCATGTGCCCACAGGCGGCCACGGCCTCCACGTAGGGCGACCGCGCCGGGTATTCAACCGGGCCGCCCCCACCGTTGCCGGCCGCCGCCACGCAGAGGGATCCCAGCGCCCGGGCGCGGCGTATCTCGCGGATCATCAGGACCGGTTCGGTCGACTGTCCCAGGCTGAGGTTGATCAGGTCGCAGCCCTGGTCCACGGCGTCGCGGATGGCTTTGGCGACGGCCATCTCCAGCGCCTGGTCGGCGTCCTGGCGGAACACCCGGTAGATCAGGAACTCTGCCGCCGGCGCCATGCGGTGAATGATCCCGGCCACATGGGTTCCATGGCCCGAGCCGTTGTCGTCCCAGGCCTCGTCGGGCTCGTCCGTGGTGTTCCGACCGTAGGCCACCTTCATGCCCTCGGGGGGCGTCACGCCGGCGTCGATCACGGCCACCCGCACGCCGGCGCCGTCGTCGGCCTTGCCGGGTGCGCAGGTCAGCGCCAATCCGTCGTCGAACTTCGGGTCGATCGGGACCGGCGACAACGCCACGACGGTGGGTCCCTCGACCGCCACCTTCACGGCCTCGGCGTGCACGGGCCAGAAGTTGCCGAACGGGGTCACGATGACCAGATCCACTTCCGCAACCTTCGCCGGCAGCGGTACGCTGACGCGACCGCGCGCGTCGGTCTTCAGGTCCTTGACGCCGGAGCGGGTCTTTCGGTTGAAGACGATCACTACGTCGGCGGCGACGATGGGGGCGCCATCGGCGCCAACGACCACGACGTCCAGAGCCTCGGCGTCCGCCAGGCTCGGCAGACGCGCCGGCCTGAGGCCCACTTTGAAAGGATAAGCCCGCAACAGGTGCAAGACCCCCTCGGGCGCGATTTGTAGGCCGGGATAGAGGGCGCTCAACCGCAGGCTCTGCGCCTCGGTCATCTCGACGATCGATCCCGCGTTCAGGTCAATGGCTTCCACGACCCGGATCGGGGCCAGGTCGTCCTCGAGCGTCAGGTCCTCGGGCTGCTTCGGGTCGAGCGCCTGCGCGGAGAGGCTGGCCGAGAACTGCTTGCTGGCGGTCTCGGTCTCGGCGTTGAACACATTGTCGATAGGCACAACGACGTAGCGGCGCACGTCATCCCCGATCTTCTTGCCCGCCATGATCCCCCCAAATCGCGTGCAGCCTAGCAGTCGCACCACCTCCGCGATAGCCGGTCCCCCCGGCTCCCCCGGGGACCGTCGCGACGGGTGGAAGGATGGAGGCAGGCGCCGGTCTGTGAACTCAAGGAGAAGAAGGGAGACGCGATGGCACGCGATCCATATGGCGTTGGCGGCCTTGCCGACCTCGCCCAGACGCTCGGAGGCGACCTCTATGCCGGAGGACGACGCGCCCTCGTGCCGGCCCCTGGTCATGGCCCAGCCGACCGCTCGGTTTCGCTGCGTGTCGTCAACGGGCGGCTGTTGGTCCACAGCTTTGGCTCCGCCGACTGGCGCGAGATTCTCGACGACCTGCGCGCCCAGGGCTGGATCGACGCGGAAAACCGGCTCCGGTCGGGCGCCGCGGCCCCCGCCTGCGGCCCGCCGCCGCCCGACCGCACGCTCGCTGAGCGGGTGCGGGCCGCGGGCGCGCTCTGGGCGGCGGCGGGCGTGATCGCTCCGGAGAGCCCCGCGGCCCGGCACGGCCGTCTGCGCCGCGTCGACCTCACGGCGACGGACGCGCTTCGCGCCCATGCGGCCGCGCCGTTGGCGGTCTACGCAGACCGGGGGCCCTGGCTGCCGGCGCTGCTGGCCCAGATCACGGACCCTGAAGGCGCATTCACCGCCGTGGAGGTGACCTACCTGGACGCCCGCGGGCGCCGCAGCCGCCGCGCGCGGCCGGCGCGGAAGATCGTGGGCGTGATCCCGCCCGGATCGGCGGTGCGGCTCGCGGCGCCGGCCGAGGTCATGCTGGTGGGCGAAGGCGTCTTCACCACGCTGGCGGCGATGGCGCGCTTCGGCCTGCGGGGCTGGGCGCTGCTCTCCACCAGCAATCTGCGGCGCTGGCGACCGCCGCCCGAGGTGCGCCGCGTGCTGATCGCCGGGGACCGCGGCCGCGACGGCGAACGCTCGGCCGGAGTCCTGCGCACCGGCCTGGCGGACCTGGGCGTCGCGGCGGCCGTGGTGCTGCCGCCCCCGGGCGCCGGGGACTGGAACGACCTGGCGGTGCGGGAGGCGGAGGAAGGGAGGCGCGGGGCGCCCGGCGCATGAGGGGTTGGCTCTCGGCCCGGGCAGGAGACGACTGCCATGAACGACGTGACCCCTTCCGCCGCCCTCGCGGCGCCGGCGCGCGTGCGCCAGGTCTTCGCCCTGCGCGACCTCGACATCGCCCCGGAGAACCTGCGCGCCGGCGAGCCGCCCGACGACGAGATCCCGCAGCTGGCGGAGACGATCTTCGCCGCCGGCGTCCTGCAGGACATCACCGTGCGCCCGGGACGTAAGCGCGAGAAGCCCGGGATGGCGCTGGACGGCCGCCGCCGCCTGCTGGCGCTCTGGCTCCTGCGCGACGCGGGGCGGATCACCGACGACTATCCGCTGGAGGCGTTCGTGGAGACGGACCCCGCCCGCCAGGCCGCCGCGGTGCTGCTCACCAACACCGCCGTGCCCGTGCATCCGGCCGATGTCATCGTGGCGATCGGCAAGATGCTGAAGGCCAAGCTGACCCCGGACGTCATCGCCGGCGCGCTGGGCTATGCCGAGATCGACGTGCGACGGCTGGCGGCGCTGGCCGGCCTGCACCCCAAGGCCCTCGAGGCGCTGAAGGCCGGCCGCCTCAACCTGCGCCAGGCCAAGCTCCTGGCGCGCCTGCCGGACCGCAAGGAACAGGCCGAGGTCGCGGAAGCCGCCATGAACGGGTTCGGCTTCCAGGAGTGGCGGATCACCGACCGGCTGGACGCCGGCCAGGTCACCGTGCGCGACCGCCGCTTCCGGCTGGTGGGCGCGGACCGTTACGCCGCCGCCGGCGGGCGCATCGAGAGCGACCTCTTCGGGGAGCGCCCGGACGTGATCCTGGATCCCGACGTGCTGCAGGCGGCGTGGATCGCCCGCGCCGAGGCGATCGCCGGGGTCGTGGGGGGCGACGGCGTCGAGGTCCGCGTCTCCGTCGCCCCGCCCGAGATCGACGATCCGGCGCTCGAGCCGTTCGGGGAGGTCTATGGGATGGGACTGGACGCCGAAGGCTTGGCGGCCTGGGAAACCGCGCAGAACGCCGAGCAGGACGCCCAAGCGGCGTTGGCCGCTTGCGACTGGGCTTCGGAGGACGCGGACCCGCTGCTGGCGGCTTACCTGTCGGCGAAGCTGGGCGCGGACCTCGCGAGCGAGCCCGCCCGCGACGTAACCTTCGTGCAGGCCTTCTCGGACACGGCCACGGGGCTCAGCCTGCGCGCCTATGGGCCGCCGGCGCCGGTCGTCGAGAGCGATGAGGACGTTCGTGACGAGGGTGATGAAGGGGCCCCGACCGGCGCCGCGTCGCAGCCGGTTCCGCGCCGGGAGATGGCGGCGGTGACCGCCGTCCCGGTGGCGGTGGCGCCCCGGCCCGAGCTGGAGGGCGTGGGCCACGCCCTGCACGAGGTGCGCACCGACGTGGCCACCCGCGCCCTGATCCGCGCGCTGGCCGACGACCCGAGCGCGGCGCTCACCGCCCTGGTGGCGCGGCTCTTCACGGTGCTGGTGCTTTGCCAGGGGCGGGGTCGCGGCGGCGGGGCGCTGACGCTCGAGGCCGAGGCCTACGGGCGGCCGCGGGCAGCGCCGATCGAGGCCCTGGACGGTGACGTCCGTCGCCGTCTGGCCGACCGCAGGGCCGTGTGGGAGACCGCCGAGCTCTCGCCCATCGCCTGGGTCGCCGGCCTGCCGCACGGGGAGAAGATGGCGCTGCTGGCCGAGCTCGTCGCGCTCAGCCTCGACCTGCGGGAAGAGCGCACGACCTCGGTGCGGCGCGCGGCCCGGGCCGAGGCGGTGGAGATCGCCGCCCTCTGCCAGGCCGACGTCACCCTGCACTGGACGCCGGACGAGGCGTTCCTGGGCGCCCATCCCAAGGCCAAGCTCCTCGACATGCTCGACGCCATGGGCGCCGGGGAGACGCGGGCGGGCGCCGCCAAGAAGGACGAGCTGGTCTCGCTGGTCGCCGAGCGCGCGGCCGAGCGGGCCTGGGCGCCGGCCTACCTGTCCTGGGCGGCCGAACCCCCGGACGAGCCGGAGGCGGACGCGGACGGGGCGGCGGACGAGGCTGACGCGGTGGATGCCGCGCCCGTCGCCTCGGACGGCGAGCCTCTGGCCGCCTGACCGCTCGCCGGCCGCGCATGCCCGTCGCGAACGCCCGGCGCCTCGCACCGCAGGAGCCGGTGCGGCCGGGTCGTGGGCACGTCTGGAGCGCGCCTCGCCGCCCGTGAGGACGGCGGCTCCCACCGCGGTGCGCAGCCGGCCGACGGCGCCGTTCCGGTCGCTCCGGGACGGCGCCGTCCTTCTGGGAGGCGAAGGAAGGTCGGGTCGGGACGAGCCCGGCGGACCGGAGGGCGCCTTGCCCTTCGCGCCGGGCCGGAGCCTCGCCATGAACGCCGCCCTGCCCCTCTTCGCCGCGCCCGCCGTCCAGGACCGCCCCGCCAACCTGCTCGCCGCCGCCCGCGCCCTCGCGCCCCACCTCTCCCGCGGCCGGCCGCTGGAGCGGCGCGTGGTCTCCGCGGTGCTGACCACCGCCTTCGGGGCCACGGACGCGGAGGGCGCCTGGGACTGGCGCGACGCCTATGACGCGATCGAGGCGGCCATGGTGCTGCAGATCCGCCGCCTGACGCCGCAGGTGTCCCGGCTGGAGGACGCGCCGGCGCAGGTCGTGGACGCGCTGGCCGAGCTGGTGGCGCTGGGCCTGACCCACACGCGCCGGTCCGAACAGCAGCTGGCGTTCGATCAGTTCTCGACGCCGGCGCCGCTGGCCGCTCTGGTGGTCCTGGCCGCCCAGGTGCGGCCGGGCGACCGGGTGCTGGAGCCGTCGGCCGGTGTCGGCATGATCGCCGCCGTCGCCGAGGCCTGCGGCGCGGAAATCGCCCTCAACGAGCTGAGCGATCGCCGCGCGGGGATGCTGGACGGGCTGTTCGCGGCCGCATCGCGGACCCGGCTCGACGCCGCCCACCTGGGCGATCTGCTGCCGATGGCGGGCGGCTTCCACGCCTGCGTCCTGAACCCGCCCTTCGCCGGGCTGGCGTCGCATCTGCTGGCCGCCCTGCAGTGCCTGGCCGACGGCGGGCGGCTGTCGGCCATCGTGCCGGCGTCGGCCCTCTCCGACGCCGGCCTGCTGACGATGCTGCGGCGCTATTGCCGGATCGTCGGGCGGCTGGTCCTGCCGGCCGGAGCCTTCGCCAAGCACGGGACCGGCGTCGACACCGGCCTCCTCGTGGCGGATCGCGGCGCCGGCGAGGAAACCGCCCCGCTGCGCACGGCCGCGGCCCGGGCGGCGGCGCTGCCGCCCCGGTCGAGCGCCCAGCCGCGCGC
>NZ_JBMDKU010000023.1:0-42772 GCF_057809855.1 Phenylobacterium sp. FG114
CGGGCCCCGGCGCCAAAGCGGCTGGCGGGAGCGGTGCGTTGGCCGGCTTCGAGGCCCTGCTCGGCGCGCTGTTTCCGCAGGCCGACCCCGGCGCCGCTGGAACGCTGAATGCGCCGGCGACCGGCATGCCCGCCAACCCGGACGCCCTGGCCGCCGTCGTCGACAGCGACGACGAGGCGGATCCCACGCCGGAAGCGGCGCCGGAGGCCTCCGACGGCCAGCCCACCGTGGGCGACGCCGCCGTCGCGCTCGCCGCCAGCCTGTTGGCGGCCCAGCCGGCCACCGCAGAGACCCAGGTCACCGCGCCCAAGGACAACACCGCCGCTACCCCCCCGGCCTGGGGCCGCGACAAGGCGAAGGGCGCCCCCGCCGCGCCCGCGATCGTCAACGCCAACCCCAAGGCCGGACTGGCGGAGAAGGCCGAACTCGCAGCGGACGCCGGCGAGGAAGCCCAGGCCGCCGTCGAGACCACGTCGCCGCCCGCCCCGCCGGAACCCGCGCCCACACCGAGCGCGAAGCCAGCCGCGCCGGCGCCGGCCGCCACAAGCGCCGCGCCTCCGACGCCCGCCACCCAAGCTATCGAGACGCCGGACGCGCCGCCCGCCCCGGTCCTCGCTCACGCGCCCGTCGAACCCGCGCCGCTCGAGCCGATCCCGCCCGCGATCACGGCCGCGACGCTCCCCGCGCGGGCCGAGGTCGCGCCGGCCACGGCGGCGCCCGCCAAGCCGACCAAGGCCGAGCGCGCGAGGTCGGCGGCCGAAGCGTCCGCGCCGGCCTCCGACGTGAACAAGCCGCTCGAGGCCTCCGACAAGCCTGCGGGCGTGAAGCCCGCGCAGGGGGCCGCCAAGCCGTCCGACGCCGCGGTCGAGGCCGCCGACGCGAAACCCGAAGACACCAAGGCCGCGCCGGAGTCTCCCGACGCCGCCGTCCAGGGTGAAACCCGGGCCGCGAGCCAAGCCGCGACACCGGCCGCCGCTCAGGCCGCGCACGTCGTGCGCGGATCGCCTGAGACGGTGGCCAACCTCGCCGCCCAGATCCTCAAGAAGCTGGAAGGCAAGACCACCCGTTTCGACGTCGAACTCGACCCGCATGGCCTCGGCAAGGTGGACGTGCGTATCGAGATCGGCGCCCAGGGACGGATCACCGCCGGCATGGTGTTCGACAACCCGCAAGCCGCCGCCGACGTGAAGGCGCGGGCTGCGGACCTGCAGCGGGCCCTCGAGCAGGCGGGCTTCGACATCACGGGCGGGATGTCGTTCGACGTCGCGCAGGATCGCGGCCAGCAACAGCAGCAGCAGAACCAAGCCTGGCAGGACCAGGGCGAGACGAGCCGGGCCTTCCGGGGCCAGGCCTTCCGCGCCGCGCTCGAGACCGCAGGCGACGCGGCCGACGCCGCCAACCAGGGCGCCCTGCGCCTACGCCGGGGTGTGAACGCCGGCCTCGACGTGAGGATCTGACGCCATGGCCGTCGACGCAATCAATGGCACCAATGCCGGCGCCGCCAACGCGGGCCGCACCCGCCTGGCTGAGAACTTCGACACGTTCCTGACGCTGCTCACCACGCAGCTGAAGAACCAGGATCCGCTGTCGCCCATGGACTCGACCCAGTTCACCCAGCAGCTGGTGCAGATGACGGGCGTGGAGCAGCAACTCCTCACCAACGACCTGCTGACCAAGCTCGTGTCGAACACGGGCTCGGGCGTCTCCACCGCCGTCAGCCTGATCGGCAAGGACGTCCGCGCCGAGACCGACGTCGCCACGCTCAAGGGCGGCAAGGCCGAGTGGACCTACAAGCTCGACCGGGACGCCTCCGACGTGAAGATGGAGATCCTGGACGAGAAGGGCCGCGTGGTCCGCACGATGACGCCCTCCGAGAACAACAAAGCGGGCGAACACAAGCTGACCTGGGACGGCAAGGCCACCGGCGGCGCCGACGTGGCGGACGGGACCTACACCCTGAAGATCACCGCCAAGGACAGTCAGGGCTCCGCCGTCACCTCGTCGATCTACATGGACGGCAAGGTCACCGGGGTCGAACAGCAGGACGGCTCGACCTTCCTCACCATCAACGGCGCGCTCGTCTCCTGGGACAAGCTCGTCAGCATCCGCCAGCCGGAAGAACCCACCGAGACCGCAGACGCGGACAAGACGGGTGACGGCTCAACCAACAACTCGGACGACAAAACGTCGTCTCCAGCGGCGGCCTAAGGGGCCGGCCCGGCGCAGCACGCGCATCCGCTTCAGGAGAACGGAACTCAGTCATGTCCATCAATTCAGCCCTGCTCGCCGGCGTCTCTGGCCTCGTCGCCAACTCGTCGGCCCTCGCGGCCATCTCGGACAACATCGCGAACGTCAACACGGTCGCCTACAAGCGCAACCAGGTGAACTTCGCCAACGTGGTCACCGCCCAGGCGGTTTCCGGCAAGTATTCGGCCGGCGGCGTGCAGGGGGTGACGCGGCAGTTCGTCAGCACCCAGGGCCTGATCCAGGCGTCGGGCTCGTCCACCGACCTCGCCATCTCGGGCGACGGCTTCTTCGTGGTGACCAGCAAGGGCGCGCCCTTGACGGCCGCCGACGCGCGAGCGTTCACCCGCCAAGGCTCGTTCAGCGTCGACGCCGACGGATACCTGGTGAACGACAGCAAGCTCTACCTGCAGGGCTGGCCCGTCCAGTCGAATGGCACCTTCGTCACGCCCCCGTCCGACCTCACCGCCATGCAGTCGATCAACGTGAAGAACCTGGGCGCGGCGGTCTCGCCGACCACCACGATCGGCATCACGGCCAACCTCGACAAGGTCAACGCAACCGCGCCCGACCCGATCGACGTGAACATCGTCGACGCGGCCGGCGGCCGCCACACCCTGCGGCTGACCTTCACCCAGACGACGGTCAACAACTGGACCATGAACGTGGCCACCGTGCCCGCGGCCGACTCCACCGTGACGCCGATGGCGACGGTGCCGGTGACGTTCAACACCGACGGCTCGATCAACCAGATCAACGGCGGCTCGGCCAGCGCCTACAACGCGACCCTCACCTGGGCCGCGGCCCTGGGTCTGCCGGCCCAGACCATCGCGCTCGATCTCAGCAAGACCACCCAGTACGACGAGCCGAGTTCCACGACCCAGATCACCCAGAACGGCGCGGGCGCCGGCAACGTGGTGGCGATCGAGGTGGACGAGGACGGCATCGTTTCGGCCGTCTACGACAACAACCAGATCCGCAAGGTGGCCAAGGTCGGCATCGGCACGTTCTCGAACCCGGACGGCCTGGCCACGGTCAGCGGCAACGCCTACCGGCCGACGCGCGAAGCCGGTGAGCTGGTGATCAAGAACGCCGGCGTGGGCGGCGCGGGGAAGATCTCGCCCTCGAGCCTCGAAGCTTCGACGGTCGACCTGTCCGCTGAGTTCACGGGCCTGATCCAAACCCAGAAAGCCTATTCAGCTTCTTCGAAGATCATCACGACTGCAGACCAGATGCTGGAAGAACTTATCAACATCAAGCGCTAAACCTGACGGTTAACCGAACTGGAAACTTCTGCCTCAACTCAACTGTATTAAAATGGTACACGGGGGAGACGATGGTTAGTGGTTTCTTTACTAAGGCGATTCAGCGGCTGGTAAGAGCCGCTGGGTATGCTTCCCGTCGAACAGTGATGGTGAGGCGCTAGAAAGCCCATGCTTCAACAACAACAAACGCGCACGAACAGCCGCGGCGAGGCCTATGTGATCGGGCCGACGGGTGCGCCCCTGACCAAGAACGATCTTCCGCCGCCGAACACCGGCCGGTGGGTGATCCGCCGCAAGGCCGAGGTGGTCGCCGCTGTTCGCGGCGGGCTGATCACCCTGGAGGAGGCGCTCGAACGCTACTCGCTGACCAACGACGAGTTCCTGTCCTGGCAGCGCTCGATCGAGCGCCACGGCATGGCCGGCCTCCGCACCACGCGGCTGCAGCAGTACCGCTGACCGCCCTCTCCCGAAGAGGTCGGCATGAAACGCCGGCCGCGCCCACCTCCCCGGGCGCGGCCGGCTTTTCATTTTTCGGAACACGTTCGGCGAACCTGTCGTCCGCGCTCTAGGATAGCTTCCGCACCTGGATGGTGATGCGCTCGCGCTCGCCCGGCTTTCGCTCGACGAGCAGCCGCGCCACCTGGGCGTCGTCGTGGAAGGCGTAGCCCTTGATCGCGTCCAGCAGCGCCTTGGCCAGGTTGTCGAGGTCGAGCCACGGCGGCTCGCCAACATATTCCATGGCGATCTCCACCGCGTATTCGCCCCAGGCTGGACGCGACCCGCGCCAGGCCTTGCGGAAGAACTCGTAGATCAGCGGCTTGTAGTACTTCGCCTGGGTTGTGAGGCCGTCGACGCTCACCTCAAGCAGGCCATCGGCCTCGCGGGCGCGCACCTTGCCGTGCTGGGTCCAGTCGCTCATCGCCGCCCTCATAGCGGCGCGCGGCCTTGCAGTCTCGCGCCGCGGCGGTAAACGGTGGGCCGCCTTTCAGCCCTGGGGACTTTCGATGAGCGCGACCCGCACCGAGACCGACACCTTCGGCCCGATCGAGGTGGCCTCCGACCGTTACTGGGGCGCTCAGACCCAGCGCAGCTTGGGCAACTTCAAGATCGGCTGGGAAAAGCAGCCCAAGCCGGTGATCCGCGCCCTGGGCGTGGTCAAGCGCGCCGCTGCAGAGGCCAACCTGGAGCTCGGCAAGCTCGACCCTGAGATCGCCAGGTACATCGTCGCCGCCGCCCAGGAGGTGATCGACGGCAAGCTCGACGATCACTTCCCGCTGGTGGTCTGGCAGACCGGGTCCGGCACCCAGTCGAACATGAACGCCAACGAGGTGATCTCGAACCGCGCCATCGAGATGATGGGCGGCGTGATGGGGTCGAAGAAGCCCGTCCACCCGAACGACCACGTCAACATGAGCCAATCGTCGAACGACACCTATCCGACGGCCATGCACATCGCCGCCGCCGAGGAGGTGGCCCGCTCGGTGATGCCGGCGCTGGAGCATCTGCATGCGGCCCTGAAGAAGAAGTCCGACGAGTTCGCCCACATCATCAAGATCGGACGAACCCACACCCAGGACGCCACGCCGCTCACGCTAGGCCAGGAGTTCGGCGGCTATTCGCACCAGGTCGCCATGTCGGTGCGCCGGATCAAGGAGACGCTCTACGGCCTCTATGAACTGGCCCAGGGCGGCACCGCCGTCGGCACCGGCCTGAACGCGCCGATAGGCTTCGCCGAGAAGGTGGCCGAGAAGATCGCCGGCATCACCAAGCTGCCGTTCGTGACCGCGCCCAACAAGTTCGAGGCGCTGGCGGCCCATGACGCCATGGTCTTCAGCCACGGCGCCCTGACGGCCGCGGCCGGCGCCCTGTTCAAGATCGCCAACGACCTGCGCTTCCTGGGCTCGGGCCCGCGCGCCGGCCTGGGCGAACTGGCCCTGCCCGAGAACGAGCCCGGCTCCTCGATCATGCCCGGCAAGGTGAACCCCACCCAGGCCGAGGCCCTGACCATGGTCTGCGCCCACATCATGGGCAACCAGACGGCGATGGCGTTCGCCGGCAGCCAGGGCCACTTCGAGCTGAACGTCTTCAACCCGGTGATGGCCTACAACTTCCTGCAGTCGTGCCGTCTGCTCGCGGACGGCGCGGTCAGCTTCACCGACAACATGGTGGCCGGGACCGAGGCCCGCGAGGACAACATCAAGGCCAACCTCGAACGTTCGCTGATGCTGGTCACCGCCCTCAACGGCAAGCTGGGCTACGACAACTGCGCCAAGATCGCCAAGGCGGCCCACAAGAACGGCACCACGCTCCGCGAAGAAGCGGTCGGCGGCGGCTACCTCACGAACGAGGAGTTCGACGAGTGGGTGCGGCCGGAGAAGATGATCAGCCCGGGCTGAGCCCTTGGATCTCACGGCGTTCGCGCGTGACGGGGCCTTGCACCTCCCAGGGCTGTTCGACGCGACAGGCCTGGAACGCCTTCGCGCCCTGGCGGTCGTATGCCTGGCCGAGCCGGGCGACGTCTGGGCCTATTCGACGCCGATCCTTCACGCGTCCGACCGGGCCGCGCGGCCCGGCCGCCGCAGAGTCCTGCAAGTGGATTTCGCTGTGGATGACCTGCCCCACGGGCTGGCGTGGAGGGGCGTGGCCTGACGACTGACATTGACCCTGCCACCGAACCGGCGCGTGAAGGTACATGGCCAAGGAAACAGTCTACATCATCCAGTCCTACGTCGCCGGCCGGGGCAAGTCGCTGAAGGCGGAGCAACAGGTTGGCTGCAAGACCGCCGAGGAGGCGCGGCGCAAGGCCGAACGTCTGGGCCCGCTGCGCCCGGCCGTGGTCGCGTTCTCGGCCACCGCCGACACCGAACTGGGGGACTACGACGAGAACCCGGTCATCCTCTTCCGGTCCGGACCCCTCCCCTTCCCGTTCAACGAGGCCTGACTACTCCGCCGCGTAGACCACCGGATGGGCGTGCGCCCAGAGGTGCGCGCGATAGGCCTCGAAGCACTGTTCACCGCAGATCAGGCGCATCATGGCGCCCTCAGCGATGAACCGGGCGCAGGACGGGTCGGCTTCCACCAGCGGGATCAGCGCCTCGGCGTTCCAGGCCTTCGAGTGCTCGACGTCGAGGTGCGCATGGAGGGCGAAGTACTTGCGCTGCTCGGGCGCGACGCCGAGCCGCTTCAGGCCCTCGTCGACGCAGGCCACACGGGTCGGAGCGGTCAGCTCGACCACGCCCAGCGCGCCGATCGAATGGTAGACATAGCGTCGCGTGGTCGCGAAGGCCGTCATGGTGTTGGCCAGCGCGAGAGATTGCCACAGGGTGCCGTCGATGCTGGGGGTGAGCCCCAGACCCTCGACGGTGCGGTCCAGCATTGGGCCGTGCATCCCGCCTTCCTTGCCGCGCCCCATCTCGTCCCAGTAGTTGCGGGCCAGTTCCAGCTTGGGTCGGGCGGGCAGCTTCACCTGGGTCATGGCGACCAGATCGTCGAAACCCGCCTCGCCGGCGGCCTCCTGAGTTAGGAACCACTTGATCTGCTCCAGGCTCGCCCCGGTTTCCAGCCAGGCGAAAAGCTGGTCGTACTGGCCGGGTCCGGACAGCTTCAGATCCTCGAACCAGGCGATGAAGCCTTCCGGGTGCGTCGGGACGTCGGCGACCAGCGGCGCAAGGTCGGCGCGGAAGCCTTCGATGAAGGCGCCCTCGATCCGCATCATCCGGAAGTCGTTGTTCAGGTTGACCGACCAGTCGGGCGACGGGGTTTGGATCGCCAGGCGGCGATGGTTCCAGTGCGCGAGGCCCCGGTGCATGGCTTCGGCATCGGGAAACTCGGGCGAGAAGAGGCCCACACGGGCCAGGCGTTGCGCAGCAAACATCAAATGGCTCCCTCGGACGCGAAGGAGCGCGCGGCGGCCGGAGGGGTTCCCAGCCCTTAGCTAGGTTAAGCCCGCCGCATCACCGCGAAGTCGGCGAGATCCTGCAACGCCGGTCGCCAGCTGTTCGAGCCGTAGTCAGCGATGGCGGCCTTGGCGGTGTCCGCATAGCGCGCGGCCAGCGCCAGGGTGTCATCCAGGGCCCCTGTCTCGCGCATCAGGTCGCGGGCGTGATCGAGGTCGCCCTCCTCCTGCTCGCGCCGATCCACCGTGCGGACCCAGAAATCGCGTTCCGAGGCGCTGGTGCGGCGCATGGCCAGCAGGAGCGGCAGGGTGACCTTGCCTTCCCGGAAGTCGTCGCCCGGATTCTTGCCCAGGGTCTCGGCGTCGCCGGAATAGTCCAGGGCGTCGTCGATGAGCTGGAAGGCGAGGCCCAGATCCTGGCCGAACTTGCGCAGCGCCCGGCAGCGTTCCGGCGGCGCGCCAGCCGAAATAGCGCCGGCCTCGGCGGCGGCGGCGAACAGCTCAGCCGTCTTGGCCTTGATGATCTCGATGTAGACGTCTTGGGAGAGGTCGAGATCGTGGCTGCGCGTGAGCTGCAGCACCTCGCCCTCGGAGATCACCCGGCTGGCGCGGGCCAGGACCTCCAGCGCCGGCATCGAGCCTGCGCCGACCATCAACTCGAACGAGCGGGCGAACAGGAAGTCGCCGACCAGCACGCTGGCCGGGGCGCCCCAGATCAGGTGGGCGGCCACCCGGCCGCGGCGCAGCTGGGACGAGTCCACCACGTCGTCGTGCAACAGAGTGGCCGTGTGGATGAACTCCACCGCGGCCGCCAGCTTGAGGCAGGCGTCGTCCCGCGCGCCGCAGAGCCGGGCCGCCGCGATGGTCAAGAGCGGCCGCAGGCGCTTGGCCGAGCCCGCGATGAGGTGGTCGGCCAGCGCCGGGATCACCGGCACCGGGCTGTCCATGTGCTCGCGGATCAGGGCGTCCACCGCGCGCATGTCGGGCCCCGCGAGCTTCAGCAGCAGGTCCAGGGACGGGGGAGCGGCGATAGCCTGAGCGGCTTCCAAGGGAGGACTATTCCTGTATCAACCAAGCGGTCGGCCCCCGACCGTCCGCCATTCGCCGGGACAATGGTGACGCGACAGGGCACGGTCAAGCGAGACGACCGAACTCGTTCAGTCTCCTTCTACACCAAGGCCCGCCGGATGGATGCCCCCACTGAAGACCGCTTGCTGAACGGCCGTATCCGTTTGCGGCAACCGGCGCGGGGCTATCGGGCGGGTCTGGACGCGGCGCTGCTGGCGGCGGCCTGCGACGCGAAGCCGGGCGAACGGGTGATCGAAGCCGGCTGCGGACCGGGCGCGGCGATGCTGGCCGCCGCCACGCGACGGCCGGATACGACCTTCGTAGGGGTCGAACGCGAGGCCCAGGCCTTGGCCCTGGCCCAGGAGAACATCCTGCTGAACGGACTGTCGGCGCGGGTGACGGCCGTGGCGGGCGACGTGGCGCAGCGCTTCAAGGCCCTCGGACTGCCGACCTTCGACGCCGCCCTCGCCAACCCGCCCTTCTTCGATGATCCGGCCGCACTCCGCGGCCCCGCGCCGGAGAAGGCGGCGGCCTGGATGGCCGACGAAGGGCTGATGGCCTGGACCGAGTTCCTAGGCAAGGCGGTGCGCGAAGGCGGGACCATCACGGTGATCCATCGCGCAGACCGGCTGGCCGATCTCTTGGGGCTGTTGGCGCCCAAGGCGGGATCGTTCCAGATCCGGCCGATCCATCCGTTCGCCGACGCGCCGGCCAAGCGGGTCCTGGTCAGAGCCATCAAGACCGGCAAGGCCCCGTTGAAGCTGCTGCCGGCGCTCGTGCTGCACGACCGGGACGGCGGGAAGCATCGCCCCGAGGTCGAGGCCATCCTGCGCGGCGAAACGGCGCTGGGGTGGGACTAGCGCAGTTTGCCGGCGACCACCGGCGAGAGGGCGGAGCTGTCGGCCAGCAGGCGATCGACGAGGTCGAGCGGGATCTGGTCCGGTTTGCGGAAGCGGATGCAGCTCTTGCCGGCGTCCAACTTCGCCAGGGCCTCGGCGTGCATCGGATGCACCCGCGTCGAGAAGTAGAGCGAGACGTAGTGCTTCTGGCTGTTGAAGGCGAAGACCGGAGCCTGGTCGCCCGGCCGGACATAGGCGGGCATGCCGTAGCTCATCCGCTCGGCCTCGGCGCCGAAGTGCTTCACGGCGCAGGCGCGGACCGCCTCCAGCGCCGGTTTGCGGACCGGGTCGGTCTCGGCCATCCAGTCGTCGACGCTCGCGGCCGTGGACTGCACCATGGTCAGATCCCGAGGGTTTCCCGGCAGGACGGATCGACGATGTCCTGCTGCTCGGGATGCTTCTTCACCCAGGCCGACATGAAGGGGCAGGTGGGGATCACGGTCAGCCCGTTTTGTCGCGCGTAACCGAACGCCGCCACGGCCAGCGCGCCGGCGATGCCCTTCCCTGCGAAGGCGTCCGGCACCACCGTATGCGGCAGGATGATGTGGCCGGGCTTCAGCCGGTATTCGGCGAAGGCCGTCTCGCCGTCCAGGTTCACCTCGAAGCGGCTGGCGGCGGTGTTGTTGGTGACGGTGACGTCGGCCATGCGGAACTCCCTGCTCACCTCTTCTTGACGCGACGCAGGCCGCCCGCCAAGGTCCGCCGCGTTCCGGCGAGGCATTTCAGCAGAGGAGAGGTTCGTAATGTCGCCCATTGCCCGCGCAGCCGCTCGCTGCGCCGCCCCGCTGGCTGGCTAAACGCCAACATCCCCGACGATGGGGATGGTCCGCGGTCGGCGCCCACAGGGCCTCAAGGCCCACGGCTCCCGACACCAAGGACATCTCCGTTGCTGACCACAGCACTCACCGACTACGGCTGGAACGACCGGTTCCAGGCCGCCTTCGAACCTTTCGCCGCCCAGGGCCTGATCCCCGGCCGCATCGTCGTCCAGCAACGCGGCGGCTACCGTCTCGTGACCCCGGATGGCGAGATCGACGCCCGCGCCTCGGGCGTGCTCATGAAGACCGCCGCCGACGAGGACCGGCCGACCGCCGGCGACTGGGTGGCCGTCGAGGCGCGCCCCGGCGAGACCATGGGCCTGGTCCACCACGTCCTGCCACGTAGCACCGCCTTCATCCGCAAGGCTTCCGGCCCCCGCGGCGGCGCCCAGGTGGTGGCGGCCAATGTCGACGTCGCCTTCCTGGTCGCCTCGATGAACGCCGATCTCAACCTGCGCCGCCTCGAACGATACCTGGCCACGGCCTACGAGAGCGGCGCCGATCCGGTCATCGTGCTCACCAAGGCCGACCTGACCCCGGACCCGCACGCCGTCGCGGCCGAGGTCCAGACCATCGCGTTCGGCGCGCCGGTGCTGGCGATCTCGTCCAAGACCGGCCACGGCCTGGACGCGGTGGCGGCGCACCTGACGCCTGGCCGGACGGCCGTCCTGCTGGGTTCTTCCGGCGCCGGCAAGTCGACGCTGCTCAACGCCCTTGCCGGCGAGGAGAAGATGGCCACCGGGGAGATCCGCGAGGACGACGCACGGGGCCGCCACACGACCACCCACCGCGAACTGGTGCGGCTGCCTTCGGGCGGGCTGATCCTCGACACGCCGGGGATGCGCGAGCTGGGCCTCTGGGACGCGGAAGCCGGCGTCGCCACGGCCTTCGAGGATGTGGAGGCGCTGGCCGCCGACTGCCGCTTCAGCGACTGCAGCCATGCGCGCGAGCCGGGCTGCGCGGTGCGGGCGGCCATCGCCGCTGGCGACCTGCCGGAGGAACGTCTGCGGGCCTACGAGAAGCTGCAGGCCGAACTGGCCTACGAGCGGCGCAAGGAAGATCCCCGAGCGGCCCAGGAGAACCGGAAGCTGTGGGCCAGCCGCCATGAGGCCGGCCGCGCCCGCACGAAGCAGAAGTGGAGCGGGCCGGACGGCGGCGGATAGCCGAGGCGGCTTGGTGGGGCCGCACGGATTTTCGCCGGTCACCCCTTCCTCGCCGCCGAGCATGACGCGATGATCCCGGTGGAGCGGGCGGCGCAATGGACATCCTCGAAAGATCTGCGGAGCTGGACGCCCTGTTCTCGGCCGCCGCCCAGGCGCGCGAAGGCCGGGGCCAGCTTGTCCTGCTGAGCGGAGAGGCAGGTCTGGGAAAGACCTCGTTGATCGAGGAACTCACCAGGGCGCAGGAGCCTCGGCGCCGGCTCGCAGTGGGCCATTGCGAGCCGGTGGACGTGGCGGGGGCGTTCGGCCCCTTGCTGGAAGTCGCGCGGGGGCTGGGCGGCGGCCTGCCTTCGCTCTTCGCCGACGGAGACGCCCCGCCTAGCCTGCCGGACGTGCTGGAAGAGCTGCGCCGGCTCGCGCCCTCGCTCCTCGTCATCGAGGACGGGCATTGGGCCGACCAGTTCACCCTCGATTTCATCCGCTACATCGGGCGGCGGATCGAGCAGCTCCCAACCCTGGTGGTTGTCACCCATCGCGACGACGAGCTCGGCCAGGCGCATCCGCTTCGCGCCGTGCTGGGGGCGCTCGCGACCTCGCGATCGGTGTTGCGCCTGCGGCTCGAACCCCTGTCCGTCGCGGCCGTGCAGCAGCTCGCCGCCGGCACGGCGCACGACGGCGCGGCGGTCCACGCGCTGACGGACGGAAATCCGTTCTTCGTCCGGGAGGTCTTGCGAGAGCCGCACACCGCCTCGCTGCCCCGTGCTGTGCGAGACCTCGTCGCGGACCGCATGGCCCGGCTGGAGCCGTGCATCCAACGCCTGGTGCGATGGGTCGCGGTGGCCGGCCGCCTGCCGTTTCCATGGCTTGCGCGGGCTGGTGACACCGCCGCGGCGGATGTCGAGGCCGCGCAGGCCGCCGGTCTGCTGCGCTGGTCGGAGACCGATGTCGCCTGCCGCCACGACCTCACGCGCAGCGCCGTGCTGGAAGCCCTGAGCCCGGCGCAGCTCGCCAAGGTGCATGCGGAACTGCTCAGCGCCCTCCAGGAGGCCGAGGGCGTGGACCCCGCCCAGCTCGCGCAACACGCTATCGGCGCCGGCGCGACGGACGCGATCCTCCAGTACGCGCCGCCCGCGGCGCGGCTGGCCGCCGGTCGCGGGGCTCACCGGCAGGCGGTGGCGCTCTACGACGGCCTTCTCCAGCACACGCCGACCCAACCGCCCGAGACCCGGGCCGCGCGGCTCGAGGCCTATGCGCAGTCGCTGGCCGCGATCGACCAGCAACCCCGGGCGATCGAGGCCCTGAAGGAAGCGCACGGCCTCTACCGCGAGGCCGGAGAGGTCCGGAAGGCCGGCGCCTGCCTCGGCGCGCTCGCCCTCCCCTATTCCCGATCCGGCCAGAACGCGGAGGCCGAGCTCACCTGCCGCACCGCGATCGCCGAGCTGGAGCCCCTGGGCGACACTGCACAGCTGGCCGCGGTGCTGCGAATCCGAGCCCATCTCAGCATGCTGGACCGGGAAACCGGGCAGGCGCTGCATTTCGGACGCCGCGCGATCAGCATGGCCGGCGCCGTGGACGACCAGGCGACCCTGGCGGCCGCGCACATGACGGTGGGCACGGCGCTGCTGGTGGCCGACGATCTGCGCGGGCGTCGCCATATCGACCACGCCGTTCACCTCGCACGCACCTTAGGACGGCCCGACCTGGAGTCGATCGTGCAGGTGAACGCGGGAAGCGCGTACGGCGAACAGTACCGCTTTGCGGACGCCGAACCGTTCCTGGTCGAGGGTATCGCGCTGGCCGAGGCGCACGACCTCGACCAGAACGCCTGGTACCTGCGCGCCTGGCTGGCGCTAGTCCGCCTCGGACAGGGCAGGCTAGAGGAAGCCGTCACCCAGGCCCGAGAGGTCGTCGACGCCCCCGCCGTCTCGGCCGTGTCGCGGATGATGGCGCTGGTCGCGCTCGGCCGCGCCACGACGCGGCTGGGCGGCGATGGTGCGCCCTTCCTCGACGATGCGCTGGCCCAGGCCGAACTCACGGGAACCTTGCAGCGGCTCGCGCCGGTCCGGCTGGCGAGGGCGGAGGCCGCCTGGCTACGCGGGGACCTCGCGACCTGCCTGTCGGAGGCCGAGGCGGTCTGGAGCCTGGCGGTGCGCCACCGGCATCAGTGGATGGGCGGTGAGATGTTCTATTGGCGTCACGTCTGCGGGGCCCCACCCGAGGCGCCGGCTTGGATCGCGGCGCCCTATGCGCTGCAGGCCCAGGGCCGGTGGCGCGAAGCGGCCGAAGCTTGGGCCGAACTAGGATGCCCGTTCGAAGAGGCGCGCGCCCTCGCCGAGGGCGACGTCGAGGGCCAGCAGGCCGCGCTGCGGATCTACGACGACCTCGGGGCCGCCTCGGCCGCCGCCGCCCTGCGCCGGGCGCTGCGGCAGTCGGGGGTCCGGCAGGTGCCTCGCGGCCCACGTGGTCCGGCGCGCGAAAACGCGTGGGGTCTCACCGGCCGCCAGCAGGAGATCGCCGCGCTGCTCGCCGAGGGGCTGAGCAACAAGCACATCTCGCGCGCGCTGCGCATTTCGCCGAAGACCGTCGAAACGCATGTCTCCGCCATCCTCGCCAAGCTCGAGGTGGCCACCCGGCAGGACGCCCGCGACCGGCTTTCGACGCCGTCGGCGCCCTAGGAGCTCTCAGGGTCCCTGAGATGCCGCGCCCAATCTAAGGGATCATCCCCGATTTCCCGCCCCTCGGGGGGACGTATCTCGCGGTCATCGCAGCCCCGGCTGCACCCATGGAGACCCGAGATGAACCTCTACGCAATCCGCCGCCGCAGCGCCTGGGCGAACGCGGCCGAACTCGAAGCCGTCGCCGCCAAGTCGGCCGACATCGGCGACAACCAGATGGCCGACCAGGTCCGCTGGATCCGGTCCTACGTCGTCGCCGAACCCGACGGCCGGCTGGGCACGATCTGCATCTACGAAGCCGCCAGCGAGGCGAGCCTCCGCGAGCATGCGGCGCGCGTCGGCATGCCGGCCGAAGAGATCGATGGCCTGGCCGACACGGTCGTCATTCGTCCCGATCCGGCCCCGACGGCGAAGGCGGCCTGACCCCCAACCAAACCGCGCGACCGCAACACGTCGCGCCTCCTCCCATCGCCCCGGCAGGCGTCCTGCCTGCCGGGCCACCCTCCCATGAGACAAGCTATGAAAACCGTGATGCCCATCTTCGTGAGCTGCCTGGCCCTGGCGGCCGCGACCCAAGCCCGGGCCGAGGTCCAACAAGGCGTCGTGAGCGTCAGCTATGCCGACCTCGACCTCTCCCGCGCGGAAGGTCGCACCATGCTGGAGCACCGTGTCGGCCTGGCCGTCCGCAAGGTCTGCCCGACCCCGGCCGGCCCGCAACCGCTCGTCGTCGCCGACCGCCTGCGCGACTGCCAGGCCCAGGCGCGAAGCTCGGCGGCCGACCAGCTGATCGCCGTCTACGCCCGACAAGCCGCCATCGCGGGCCGCCCGATCCGCGCCGCCGCGCGGTGAGCACGGCCCATCACGCGGAGCAGCACGGGTCCCGGACCACGTCCGGGGCCCGCTGCCACGCGCCCCCATGACAAGGAGGACCAAGTGTCCCGCATCTTCACCCTGATCTATGGCGTCGTCTGCTACGCCCTGTTCCTCGCCGTGTTCGTCTATGCGATCGGCTTCGTCGTCGGCTTCGGCACGCCGACGAGCCTCGACGCGGCGCCCAACCGCCCGCTGACCGAAGCGCTGGGCATCGACCTCGGCCTCCTGGCTGCGTTCGCGGTCCAGCACAGCGGGATGGCGCGTCCGGCGTTCAAGCGCTGGTGGACCCGCATCGTGCCCGAGCCGGTCGAGCGCAGCACCTATGTTCTGGTCTCCTCGCTGGCGATGGCGGCCCTGTTCTGGTTCTGGTCGCCGATCGGCGGCGTGGTCTGGGAGACCGAGGGCGCGGTGCGCCTGAGCCTCCTGATCATCTACGGCCTGGGCTGGGCCCTGCTGCTGTACTCGACCTTCCTGATCGACCACTTCGACCTGTTCGGCCTGCGCCAGGTCTGGCGGCGGCTGAACGGGGACGGCTATATCCCGCCGAAGTTCTACACCCCGAGCCTCTACAAGCTGGTGCGTCATCCGCTCTACGTCGGTTGGCTGGTGATCTTCTGGGCCACGCCCACCATGACGGTGGCGCACCTGGTCTTCGCGGTGATGACGACGGCCTACATCCTGATCGCCATCCAACTGGAGGAGCGCGACCTAGTCGACGCGTTCGGCCAGACCTACGTCGACTATCGCCGGCGCACGCCGATGCTGGTTCCGCGCATGCCGCGGCCCCGGCGTCTCGTCACCAGCCGGTAGCATCCTGGAGGACAGGGCCGGCGGAACGTCCGCGCCCGGTCCTCCGCACACCGCGGCTCAGCGCAACTTCAGGAACCCCGGATCCCGGAACGGCTCGCCCGCGGTCATCCGCTCATGGAAGCCTTTGACCCGCGGGCCTGCTCCGCCCTCGCGCGGATCGTACACGGCGTCCTCGCCGAAGAACCGCAGCGTCAGCGTCCGGCGCCGCGCCCCTGCGTGGGTCGGCGCGCCGCCGTGCAGCAGCTTCGGATGGAAGATCACCAGATCCCCAGGCTCCACCGGCCACGCGACGATGTCCCACGCCTCGCGCGTCGCCTCCATGTCGGGCAGTCGCGGCAGGGAGTCGGATGGGTCGGCGCGGTGTCGTCCTCCAGGTCGAAACGGGAGCCATTGTAGAGCCGGCCGCGGTGCGACCCCTTCACGACCTCCAGCGAGTCTTCCCGCGCGCAGGGGTCGAAGGTGATCCAGGCGACCGCCAGGTGTTCTCCCGCCACGGCGAGATAGGACGAGTCCTGGTGCCAGGGCGTGCGGCGGGCCTCGCCGCCTTCCTTCAGGAACACCTGCTCGTACATGAACCAGACGTCCGGGGCGCCCCACAGGTCGGCCACGATCGCCGGGATCGGCGAGCTCTCGAGCATGGGCCGATAGCCGGTCAGGCAGTCGGGATTATAGAGGTCCTGGTAGAACGTCGCGTCGCTCGCCTGGCGGATGTTCGAGGCCAGCGGGCCGGGGTTGGCCAGGCTCCAGTCGTAGGCGGCCCGGGCCTGCGCCAGGGCCGTGGCGTCCAGCGCGCCGGGCAGGTGGACGACGCCATCTCGGGCATAGGCCTCGGCAGGGCTCACCGCGCGGTCCGGCGGGGCTTGCGTTCCGCGGCGACCGGTTGGCCAACCTGCTGTTCGATCTCGAGGATGAAGCCTTCGGCCATGGCGGCCTCCTGCAAGGCGCTTGCTCGTGATGGAAGGCTAAGTCGCGGAAATCGCGGCCGCAATCGTGCCCCCACGTCAACTGGGCGGTGCGTCAATCTGGAGGCGAATTATGAGCGCAGCCGACCCCGCCCTCGCCGCGTGGCGCAACCTGGTCGACCTGGACCGGCTGGCCGCCTGGATGGACGACCGCGGACTGGAGGCAGGGCCGATCGAGGCGGCCGAGCGGCCGCCGGGCGGCACGCAGAACATCCTGATCCGGTTCCGGCGCGGCGAGCGCTGGTTCATGCTGCGCCGCCCGCCGATGTCGCCGCGGATGAACGGCAGCGAGACCATGCGGCGCGAGGCCCGCGTGCTGGCGGCGCTCGCCGACACCGACGTGCCGCACCCGCGCCTGATCGCCGCCTGTCCGGAGGAGGACGTGCTGGGCGCGGCCTTCTACCTGATGGAGCCGATCGACGGCTTCAACCCGACTGTGGGCCTGCCGCCGCTGCACGCCGGCTCTTCGGAGGTGCGCCGCGAGATGGGCTTCGCGCTGGTGGACGGGATCGCGGCGCTGGGGCGGGTGGACCATGTGGCGCGCGGGCTCTCCGACCTGGGCAAGGCCGAGGGGTTCCTGGAGCGCCAGGTGGGCCGCTGGAAGAAGCAGCTCGACAGCTACGCCGAGTATGAAGGCTGGGCGGGCCCGGGTGAGATCCCCGGGATCGACGAGGTCGGCGCCTGGCTGGCCGCGCGGACGCCCACGAGCTTCAGGCCGGGGATCATCCACGGCGACTACCACCTGGCCAATGTTCTCTACCGGCCGGACGGGCCGCAGCTCGCGGCCATCGTCGACTGGGAGTTGACCACGATCGGCGATCCGCTGCTGGACCTCGGCTGGCTCATGGCCACCTGGCCCGAGACCGAAGGCGGCGAGGCGGGGAACGTCTCGGTGAAGCCCTGGAATGGCTTCCCCACCGCCGACCAACTGGTGGACCGCTATGGCGGCCAAACCGAGCGGGACCTGACCCGCATGCGGTGGTACGGCGTCCTGGCCTGTTACAAGCTGGGGATCATCCTGGAGGGCACCCACGCCCGCGCCGCGGCCGGCAAGGCCGAGCGGGCGACCGGCGAGGCGCTGCACAGCCAGACGCTCGGATTGTTCCGGCGCGCCTTGCGCTGGATTGACTAGGCGAAGGCTACCGCGCCAGCCAGCGAGCCGGCAGGCGGTATTCTGGGCGGCTCGGCCGCACGAGGTCGAGGCCGACCAGCAGGCCGAGGCCCGCGAACTTCAACAAGATCCGGATCAGGTACATGCGCCGCCTCCCAACTGTGACAGCAACGGCCAGCTACGACAGAGGTTGCGTCGAGTCGATGACAGCGGCGTGTCGCGAGGATCGGAAGCGTCACATTTCCCGTGGAGCGATATGAAAACGGCCCGGGATCGCTCCCAGGCCGTTCCAAAGTCTGGATCCTCGCGTCCGCGAGGATGAGTGGGCGGCTTCGCCGCGCGCTCAGTTGCGGGCGGTATCGACCAGCTTGTTCTTGGTGATCCAGGGCATCATGGCGCGCAGGCGCTGGCCGACTTCCTCGATCTGGTGTTCCGAACCGCGACGGCGGGTGGCCTTGAAGCTGGGCGCGCCCACCGCATTCTCCTGCATGAAGTCACGCACGAAGCGGCCCGACTGGATGTCCTCCAGCACCCGCTTCATCTCGGCCTTGGTCTCGGCCGTGACGATGCGCGGGCCGGTGACGTATTCGCCGTACTCGGCCGTGTTGGAGATCGAGTAGTTCATGTTGGCGATGCCGCCTTCGTAGATCAGGTCCACGATCAGCTTCACCTCGTGCAGGCACTCGAAGTAGGCCATCTCGGGGGCGTAGCCCGCCTCGACCAGCGTCTCGAAGCCGGCGCGGATCAGTTCGACCAGGCCGCCACACAGCACGGCCTGCTCGCCGAACAGGTCGGTCTCGCATTCCTCGCGGAAGTTGGTTTCGATGATGCCCGACCGGCCACCGCCGATCGCCGAGGCGTAGGCCAGGCCCAGGTCCATCGCGCCGCCGGTGGCGTCGTGGTGCACCGCGATCAGGCAGGGCACGCCGCCCCCCTTCTGGTACTCGCCGCGCACGGTGTGGCCCGGCCCCTTGGGGGCGACCATCAGCACGTCGACGGTGGACTTCGGCTCGATCAGGCCGAAGTGGACGTTCAGGCCGTGGGCGAACAGCAGGGCGGCGCCGTCGCGGATGTTGGGCGCGATCTCGGCGTTGTAGATGCCGCGCTGCAGCTCGTCGGGGGCCAGCACCATGAGCACGTCGGCCCACTTGGCCGCGTCGGCCACGGTCATGACCTTCAGGCCGTCGGCCTCGACCTTCTTCGCCGTGGCCGATCCGGCCTTCAGCGCCACGGCGACGTTCTTCGCGCCAGAGTCGACGAGGTTCAGCGCATGCGCCCGGCCCTGGCTGCCATAGCCTACGATGGCGATCTTCTTGTCCAGGATGCGGGAAATGTCGGCGTCGCGGTCGTAGTAGACGCGCATGATTGTTCTCCTAGGACAATGAAACCTGCTGCATCCGCGCAACGGCAGCGCAGCAAAGCCGGGGGTGTGAAGCGTTTTTTTGCGGGAAGGTCAAGGGAAGGCAGGGGAGACGCAGGGTCACAGTCGCACCCGCGCCATGCTGAGACTGTCCACATAGGCGCCGTCGCGCCAGGCATAGGCCCGGTGCACGCCCTCGCGTTCGAAGCCGAAGCGTTCGTAGAGCGCGATGGCGCGGTGGTTGTCCGTGTAGACGTTCAGTTCGAGCCGGCGGATGTTCCACCACTTCTCGGCCAGGTCGACGACAGCGGCCACCAGCGCCCGACCGGCCCCGCGGCCGGCATAGGCGTCGTGGACCGCCATGCCCAGTCCGGCCACATGGCTGCGCCGGTGCGGGCGGTCGCGATGCAGGCCGATGAAGCCCACGATCCGCCCCTCGATCAGCGCCACGAGGCCCGCGTCGTTCGGGCCATTTTCGGCGTGGCGCTTCTGGCGGGCGTCGACGGAGACGAAGGGTGGCTGCAGCGTGCCCCAGACCGCGCGCGGCTGGTTCAGCACATCGGCGACCGCGGGGATGTCGGCAGGCTCCATGGCGCGGATCGTTATGTCGGGTGGTGGGTCCATCGGTCCTTCTCCTGGGCGGGGACGGATGGGGCCTATGAAAAAGCCCCGTCCGGATCCCGGCGGGGCTGGTGTTCGGTCTGCGGTCGCTTCGATCCCTAGCGCACGACATTCCTCACCGGCCCGCCGGAGGCGGTCGGAAGAAGGTTTACGAGCTGGAGCGCGAACGAACGCATGGCGTCGCTGTACCATGCAGGACGTCTCGTCGGCCAGCCCGAACCGTGGCATTCGATTGCCATGATCGAACGCACCGCCACCTGCGCCTGCGGCCAGCTCACGGCGACCTGCCGGGGCGAGCCGGCCAAGGTGTCGCTGTGCCACTGCCCGGCCTGCCAGCGGCGCACCGGCGGGCCGTTTGGCGTGGCGGTGTTCTTCCCGCGCGAGGCGGTCAGCGTCGGCGGCGAGGCAAGCGTCTATCGCCGGCCGTCGGACAGCGGCTTCGACGTCGTCCACCGTTTTTGCCCCGCCTGCGGGTCGACGGTCTGGTGGGAGGCCCTGCGGATGCCGGAGCGTGTAGCCGTCGCCCTGGGCGCATTCGCCGATCCGGATTTCCCCGGCCCCTCACAGGCCGTGAACGGCGCGACGCGGCACCGCTGGCTGCCCGAGGGCCTGGGCTAATGCCGATCGAGGTGACGCAGAGCCTGTGGCTGGACGACGACGAGGTTCAGGTGCGCGCCGTCCGCGCGTCAGGACCCGGCGGGCAGCACGTAAACAAGGTCTCGACCGCCATCGAGCTGCGGTTCGACGTGCGCGGGTCGCCGGCGCTGCCGGAGCCGGTGCGGGCGCGGCTCTACAAGCTCTCCGGAAACCGCCTGACCATGGACGGCGTGCTGGTGCTGGTGGCGCAGGAGCACCGCAGCCAAGAGATGAACCGGCAGGCCGCCGTCGAGCGTCTGCTCGACCTCATCCGCGAGGCGGCTAAGCCCCCGCCGCCGCCGCGCAAGAAGACCCGGCCGACCTACGCCTCGAAACTCAAGCGCCTGGAAGGCAAGGCCAAGCGCTCGACCGTGAAGTCGATGCGTGGGCGGCCGCGGGGGGATGACTAAGCCTACTCCGCCTCGGTGATCTCAGCGGCGCCGACGTGCTTCTTGATGCTCTCGATCGCGTCCTTGGCCCCTGACTTCGAGGCGTAGCCTTCGGTCGAGAAGATGACTTCTGAGTTGTACTTGAACCGGACCCGGAACTCGCCGGCCTTGTCCTTGTAGATCTCGAACTTATGGGCCATGGGCCACCTCCTCGATGCTGCCCCCCGACGCGCACAGGTTAAGATGACGGTTCGGCCTTCGGTCAAGCCGCTTGCGTCCGGCAAGGCTGGCAAGCTTTGGACGCATTCGCCTATAAGATGATCATCATGCTCGCCCCCCGCCTTCCGATCCTCAGCGCCGCCTGCGCGGCCCTTCTCGTCTCGGCCTGCGCGCCCAGCCTGGGTCCGCCGCCGCCCGGCGGCTCCTCCCGGCCCCCGCCGCCCCCTCCGCCGCCGATGACCGGCAGCGTCAACTTCTCGGCGCAGGACTTCGCCTGGTCGCAGCGGCCGGGCGCCAACATCATTGCCGGCCGCGTGACCTATCGTCAGGGCGCCACGCGCTACACCTGCGCCGGGGCGGCGGTGGTGCTCACGCCGGAGACCCGCTGGTCCAGCCGCCGGATGGCGGCGCTGTACGGCTCAACCCAGGCGGCCGCCCTGCCCGCCGACGAGGTGCGCGCCCGCACGCCCAGCGCGCCGGCCGGCGACGCCGGGCCGTTCGTGAAGCGCACCACCTGCGACGACGCGGACCAGTTCGCGTTCGGAGGGCTGCCCGACGGCGCGTGGTACGCAATCACCGTGGTGAAGCCGGTGGTCGGCTCCGGCCAGACCGTGGCGCTGATGAAGCGCATCGTGGTCCGCGGCGGTCGCACGACGCCGCTCACCCTCTAGCAAAGACGCCCGCCGGTCTCCCGGCGGGCGCTCCCGGTCTCAGTGGACCTTGACGCGGCCGATCGACAGGCCGTTGTCGCCCGGGTGCACGTCGATGACGGCCCCGTCCTCCAGCTCTCCCGCCAATAGCTTCCGGGCGATCGGGTCGATCAGCTCCTTCTGGATGACCCGCTTCAGCGGCCGGGCCCCGTAGACGGGGTCGTAGCCGCGATCGCCCAGCCAATGCAGGGCCGCGTCGTCGAGCGACAGGTTCATCCGGCGGTCGGCCAGCAGCTTTTCCACCCGCTGGAGCTGGATGCGGACGATGCCGTCCATCTCCGAGCGGCCCAGGCGCTTGAACAGGATGATCTCGTCGATCCGGTTCAGGAACTCGGGCCGGAAGTGGTGGCGCACCACGTCCATCACCGCGGGTCGGGCGGCTTCCACATCCTCGCCGTCGTTGAGCTCGGCCAGGAACTGGGAGCCCAGGTTCGAGGTCATGATGATCAGCGTGTTCCGGAAGTCGACCGTGCGGCCCTGTCCGTCGGTCAGACGGCCGTCGTCCAGCACCTGCAGCAGCACGTTGAACACATCCGGGTGGGCCTTCTCGACCTCGTCGAACAGGACCACCTGGTACGGCCTGCGGCGGACCGCCTCGGTCAGCGCTCCGCCTTCGTCGTAGCCGACGTAGCCGGGAGGCGCGCCGATCATCCGGCTCACCGAGTGCTTCTCCATGTACTCACTCATGTCGAGGCGCGTGATCGCGTGCTCGTCCGAGAACATGAATTCCGCGAGGGCCTTGGTGAGCTCGGTCTTGCCGACCCCCGTCGGGCCCAGGAACAGGAACGAGCCGATGGGCCGGTTCGGATCCTGCAGGCCGGCGCGGGCGCGGCGCACGGCGTCCGAGACGGCGACCAGCGCCTCCTCCTGGCCGACCACACGCTTGCGCAGGCCATCCTCCATGCGCAGCAGCTTGTCGCGCTCGCCCTCCAGCATCTTCTCGACCGGAACGCCGGTCCAGCGGCTGACCACGGCGGCGATCTGCTCGGCGTCGACGACCTCTGGGGTCATCTGCTCGTCCTGGCCCTCGGCCGCCTCGGCGTCGGCCAGGCGCTTCTCCAGGTTGGGGATCTCGCCATAGGCGATCTCGGAGGCGCGCTGCAGGTCGCCCTGGCGCTGGGCGGCGACCAGTTCGGCCTTCAGCCGGTCCATGGCCTCACGGGCCTGGGCGGCGGACGACACCTTCTCCTTCTCGGCCTTCCAGCGTGCGGTCATCTCGGCCGACTGGCCTTCCAGGTCGTCGAGCTCCTCCTCCAGCTTCTCCAGCCGGGCCTTGGAGGCCGCGTCGGTCTCCTTCGACAGGGCCTCGCGCTCGATCTTCAGCTGCACGATGCGGCGGTCGATCTCGTCCAGTTCCTCGGGCTTGGAATCCACCGCCATGCGTACGCGGCTGGCGGCTTCGTCGACGAGGTCGATCGCCTTGTCCGGCAGGAATCGGTCGGTGATGTAGCGGTTCGAGAGCGTCGCGGCGGCCACGATCGCGCTGTCCGAGATGCGCACCCCATGGTGGACCTCGTACTTCTCTTTCAGGCCGCGGAGGATTGAGACGGTGTCTTCCACCGAGGGCTCGTCCACCATGACAGGCTGGAAGCGCCGGGCGAGCGCGGCGTCCTTCTCGACGTGCTTGCGGTACTCGTCGAGCGTGGTGGCGCCCACGCAGTGCAGCTCGCCGCGCGCGAGGGCCGGCTTCAGCAGGTTCGAGGCGTCCATGGCCCCGTCCGACTTCCCGGCGCCGACCAGGGTGTGCATCTCGTCGATGAACAGGATGATCGAGCCTTCGGCCGCCGTGACCTCGTTGAGCACGGCCTTCAGCCGCTCCTCGAACTCGCCGCGGTATTTTGCGCCGGCGATCAGGGCGCCCATGTCGAGCGAAAGCAGCTTGCGGTCCTTGAGGCCTTCGGGGACGTCGCCGTTGACGATCCGCTGGGCCAGACCCTCGACCACGGCGGTCTTGCCGACGCCGGGCTCACCGATCAGGACGGGGTTGTTCTTGGTCCGGCGGCTCAGCACCTGGATCGTGCGGCGAATCTCCTCGTCACGGCCGATCACCGGGTCCAGCTTGCCGTCCTTGGCGGCCTGGGTCAGGTCGCGGGCATAGCGCTTGAGCGCGTCGTAGCCTTCCTCGGCCGAGGCGCTGTCGGCGGTGCGGCCCTTGCGGACGGCCACGGCGGCGTCTTCCAGGCCCTTGGGCGTGACGCCCGCGTCCTTGAGCACCTTGGCCGCCTCGCCGCCTTCCTTGGCGATGGCGATCAGCAGGCGTTCGGTGGTGACGAAGGCGTCGCCCGCCGTCTTGGCGCCCTGCTCGGCCTCCGCGAACACGCGTGCCGTCTCGGGCTTCATGTAGAGCTGTCCCGAGCCGCCCTCGACCTTGGGCGTGCGGGCCAGCAGGGCCTCGACGGCCTTGTCGACCTCGGGCGGCCGGCCGCCCGCGCTCTGGATCAGCGAGGCAGTGAGGCCGTCGCGCTCCTCCAGCAGGACCTTCAGGATGTGCTCGGGCGCGAGCTGCTGATGCCGCCGCGCGAGCGCAAGGCTCTGGGCCGACTGGATCGCCTGCTTGGCGCGGTCGGAATAGATGTCGATGTTCATAGGTCCCCTCGATAGGCGGATTACCGACCCCCGCCTTGATCAAGCGCAGGCGTCGATGGACCCGATGTAGTGTGGCCGATTGGCAACACAAGGCGTCCCGGCGCGGAATTGCGTCGGTCGACCGGCCGACAGAAGCAACACCTTTGGATAGCTGCGGGTTCACGCCCCGCACACCTATCTGGGGCCATCATGCGCACCTTCGCCACCCTCCTCCTCGCCGGCGCGGCGGTCTCCGCCTTCGCTTCCTCCGCCCACGCGGCGGGCTTCTATTTGCAGGAGCAGTCGGTCCGCGGCGCGGGCCGGGCGTATTCCGGGGAAGTGGCAGATTCCGGCGTCCAGTCGCTGTGGTGGAACCCCGCCGCCATCGCCCGCTCGCCGCGCCAGGCCTATGTGGCCGCCCACGCGGTGCTTGTGGACGCTGACGTGGCCAACGCGGGCTCGACCATCACCTATCCGGGCGGAACGACGGCCCCCGTCAGCGGCGAGCCGCGGGCGTTCAAGCCGATCCAGGACGGCGTGGTCCCGAACTTCGCCATCGCCACGCCGATCGGCGACCGCTTCGCCATCGGCCTCTCGATGGCGGCGCCCTACAACTTCACCACCAAGTACCGCCGCAATGCCTGGGCCCGGTACGACGCCCTTGAGTCGCGGCTGAGCAGCGCCGACGTGCAACTCACGGGCGCGATGAAGGTGACCGATTGGCTGGACCTGGGCGCGGGCGTCAGCGCCGAGTACGCCGACGCAAAGCTGTCGACGGCCTCGCCGAACCTCTCGCCCCTGCTGCCTGATGGGCTTACCCAGCTCGGCGGCGATGGGTGGGACTTCGGCTGGACGGTGGGCGCGCAGGCGCACTTCGACCGCCTGACACTGGGCGCCAGCTACCGCTCCTCGATCGACCACAAGCTGAAGGGCGACGTCTTCGTGGGCGGGCTGCTGGGACCGCTCGCCGGCGGCAATGCGAACGCTCCGGCCTCGGCCAGCTTCTCGACGCCCTGGATCGCCACCGTCGGCGCGCGCTACGCCCTGACCGACCGGCTGACGCTCAACGGCCAGGTGCAGCGCGTGGGCTGGGGCGAGTTTGACGCCATCGACGTGAAGACGCCCGCCGGCCCGCAGGTCCTCGCACAGAACTACAACGACGTGACCTCCGGCGGGGTGGGCGTGGACTACGCCGTGAACGACCGCCTGACCCTCCGCGCCGGCGTTCAGTACGACCCCACGCCGACGCCGGACGACGAACGCACCGCCCGGGTGCCCGACGGCGACCGCTGGCTCTACGGCGCCGGCGCGAGCGCCAAGTTGAATGACCGACTGACCCTGGACGTCGCCGCCGCCTACATCGATTTCGCGCCCAGCAGCGTGCGGCACGACACGGTCTTCTACCCCGGCACGCCGGCGTCGGTGACCACGCGCCTCGACGGCCGGGTGAAGGGCCAGGGCTACATCATGTCGCTGGGCCTGACCTCGAGCTTCTAGTTCGCCGGGTTGTACTTCTCGACGAAGGCCATGGTGGCGGTGAGTGTCTGGAGCCGCGTGTCGCCGCGCGAGAGCCAGTGATCCTCGCCGTCCTGGACGATGAACTCGACGGGCTTGCCCGCGTCGCGCAAGGCGTCAGCCATGATGCGGCTTTGCTCCAACGGTACGACGGTGTCGTCCCGGCCGTGGATCAGCAGGAGCGGCGCGGCCGCCTCCCCAGCATGGGTGACCGGCGAGATGTCGGCCAGCGCCGGATCACCCAGCGCGCCGACGCCCATGAACCGCTTCCAGTATCGCTGCGCGCCCGGCGGTCCCCCGTCGACCATCCGGCGAAGGTCCGAGACGCCCGAGACCGCGACGGCGCAACGGTACACCCCTTGCTGCATCGTGGCGCCGGCCATGGCCGCATAGCCGCCGTAGCTGGCGCCGACGATGCAGACCCGCTTGGGATCGATCGTGCCCTGGCTGGCCAGATGCCGGATCCCGTCCGAGAGATCGGTCTGCATCTTGCGGCCCCATTGCCCGTAGCCGGCCTCCAGAAGGGGCTGCCCCAGTCCGGCGGAGCCTCGATAGTTCACCTGCAGAACCGCGTAGCCCCTTGAGGCCATGCCCTGGGCCCACCAGTCGAACCCCGGGGTATCCCGTACAGCGGGGCCGCCATGCGGGAAGACGATCAGGGGCAGGTCCTTCGCCGGCCTGTCGCGCGGCAATGTGAGGTAGCCGCTCAAGGGCAGTCCATCGGCTGCCTTGAACCGCACCGGAGTGCGGAATGCCACATCGGCGGCCTGCAACCCTGCGTACTGCCCGCCAATCCGCGTGAGTTGCCGGTTGGCCAGGTCGACGAGGACGAAGCTCGGGCCCTCCGTGGGGGAATCCGCAAGGATCACGATCTTCTTGCGGTCCAGCGACCAGGATTGCAGGCCCAGCACGGAACCGCTGAAGGCGTCGGCGACCGCCTTCCATGCCTCCGCATCGGCGGGGTCGTGGAAGACGTACGCGGCGTCGTCGCCAGCCAGGGCGTACTGGCCGATCAGGCGGCCGTCCACGGATCGCACGGTGGCCTGATCGTCGACCGCCGCCGCGATCTCGCGCACCGGCCCGCCATCCAGCGAAGCCTCCTTCCAGACCCAGCGGTCCTCCTCGTCACGGTCGGCGTAGAGGACGGAGGTCGCCGTCCGGCCCATGCCCAGCAGATAGGGGCGGTCGAGCAACGCGGTTTTGGACGCGAGGTCACGCCACCCATCCCCGGAACGGATCTTCAGGGCCCATTCGCCCGATCCTGGGTTGTAGAACTCGCGGGCCATGGGCTCGCCGTCGGCGTCGATGAGCCAGTTGATCGTGTCGGCCGCGCCCTGTTCGACGAGCCGGTTCACCCCGGTCGCGGGGTCGATCCGAAACAGGGATACGTACCCGCGCGGGCCGGAGAAGATGATTCCCCGAGCGAAGATGAAGGGCTTGCCGGCCACGATCCGAACCACCGGGAAGCCGATGATCGACTGAAAGTCCGCCTTCTTCGATGCGCCCATCAGCGGCCGGATCTTCTTGGCCTTCACGTCGATGACGTTGCCGAAGAACCATTCTCGCCGGCCGTCACGGATCGCGAACGAAGTCGCGGTCATGGACGTCGTGACCAGCAGGTGCTCTTCACCGGCCCATTGGACGTTGCGGATCTTCTGGTCGCCGACGAAGCCTCTCAGCAGGACCGTCTCGGTCGTCAGGTCCTGGACGATGATCGTGCGCTTTTCCCCGTCGGAGGTCACGATCGCCAGGGCGGATCCGCTGGGCGAGACGGTGGCCGCCTCGATCGACGGAAGCCTGCCGTACGCCTCCAGCGGCGCGGCGTGGACGGCGGCGCAGGCGCCCATCGCCACCGCGAGCGCGACGAGAAAGCGCTGGATACTCATGCCCCGACAGGCCCCCACCTGATGCAATCCGAGATTGCCGGGAAGCCGACCGCGCCGCAAGCGCGCGTCAGTTCAGATGGGACTTCTTCAGCGGCTCGGGCGGCAGAGGGGCGACCGGGACGCCGTCTTCCATGAGCTCGCGGACTTCCTTGGGCGAGGCCTGGCCATAGATGCCGCGATCCTCGGCCTTGCCTTCGTGGATGGCGCGGGCCTCCGCGGCGAAGGCGTCGCCGACGTCATCGAAGTTCTCCTCGACGTGCGCGCGGATGCGGCCGGCGGCCTCCATCATCATCTGCTGCATCTGGGCGGGCGCCACCTCGCGGACCGTGCGCTTCGTGCCCGCCACGGCCGGCGCCATGATCTGCTTGCGCACCTGCTTGGAGCCGCACATCGGGCATTCCAGCAGGCCGCGGCTCTGCTGATCATCAAAGTCCGTGGACGAGCCGAACCAGCCCTCGAATTCGTGGTCGTGGTCGCAGGCGAGGGCGTAGCGGATCATCGGTAGCGTTTCAGGGGCCTGTGAATGCCCGCGCGTTGGTCAGCACGGGGATGGCCGCCCGCGCCTTGGCAGGCGCGGCCGGATCGAGGTCGGCCAGAAGCACGCCGGGTTCGTCATGGTCAAGCTTTGCAATGACTTGGCCCCAGGGCTCCACGACCATGGAACGGCCCCAGGTGCCGCGGCCGTCCTCATGGAAACCGCCCTGGGCGGCGGCCAGGATGTACGATCCGGTCTCGATGGCGCGGGCGCGCATCAGCACCTCCCAGTGGGCCTCGCCGGTCGGGCGGGTGAACGCCGCCGGGATGGTGATGACCGTCGCGCCGGCGACCGCGAGCGCGCGGTGCAGGGCCGGGAAGCGCAGGTCGTAGCAGATCGTGAGGCCCAGCTTGGTCCCGTCCACATCGGCGACCACCGCCCGGTCGCCAGGCTCGTAGGTCTCGGACTCCCGCGCGGTCTCGCCGGTCGGCAGATCGACGTCGAACATGTGCAGCTTGTCGTAGGTGGCGGCGATCGCGCCCTCGGGATCGATCAAAACCTGGCGGTTGGCGACCTTGCCGTCCTCGCGCAGCACCAGGGCCGAGCCGATGACGATCCAGACACCGAGCTCCCGCGCCGCCTGGCGCAGGCCGTTCACCACCGGATCGTCGGCCAGCGAGGTGAGCTGCGGGAGCAGCGTCTCGCGATGCTTCTGCAGGATGTTGGCGCCCTCGGGCGTCACGATCAGCCGTGCGCCGCCGGCCGCGGCCTCGCGCACCAATGGCAGGACGTGGGCCAGCGCGGCGGCGTGGCTCGCAGGCGTACGGGTCTGGACCAGGGCGATCTTCATGAACGCCCTATACCCGAGCTAGGCCGCCTGCAGCAGCGGGTCGAGCCGGCCTTCGCGTTCCAGCGCCATCATGTCGTCGCAACCGCCGATGTGCCGGTCGCCCACGAAGATCTGCGGGAACGTGGCGCGGCCGCCCGAGCGCTGGATCATCTCCTGGCGCTTGTCGGGATCGAAGGCGGCCTCGATCTCAGTGAACTCGACGCCCTTCTGTTCCAGCAGCGTCAGCGCGCGGATGCAGTAGGGGCAGAACGGCTTGGTGTAGATGGTGACGGGTTGGCTCATGGCGCTCTAACGGAACACATCCTGGTTAAGGTTCATATGGTGAGTCCGGCGGCCGCCTGAACCCGCGCGACAACGGCCAAATCGACGCGGGCGGCGCCGGCGGCCTTCAGCGCCCGCGCGCAGCCTTCCGCCGTAGCGCCGGTCGTCAGCACGTCGTCGATCAGCAGGATGCGCAGGCCCTGCACCTTGCGCGGATCGGGCGCCTCGAAGGCGCCGGCGACGTTGCGTTTGCGGCCCGAACCTGACCGCCCTGCCTGGGTGGCGGTCGCGCGGCGACGGACCAGGGCGTCAGGCAGGTAGGGCGTCCCGGTCAGAGCGGCCAACGGCCTGGCGATCTCGGCGGCCTGGTTGTAGCGGCGATGCAGCAGGCGCAGGGGGTGAAGCGGCACCGGCACGATCGCGTCGGCCTCCTCGATCAGGTCGCGAGCCGTGCGCGAGATCCAGCGGGCCAGCATGGGGGCGAGGTCCAGGCGGTCGGCGTGTTTCAGCTTCAGGATCGGGTCGCGGGAGGTCTCGTCGTAGAGGCAGGCGGCCCGCGCGGCGTCGAAGGCGCGGGGCTTGGCCAGGCAGGCGGCGCATCGCGACCCGATGTCGAACTCGAACGGCGTCCCGCAGCCGTCGCAGACCGGGCCGTCGAGGAAGCGGATGCGGCTCCAGGCGTGGGCCGAGAAACCGCCCGCCAGCGGCCGCGGCCCGCCGTCCAGCGCCTGCGGCGGGAACAGCATGTCCAGCGCCATGCGCCAGGCGGTCTGCAGTCGGGGCTTCCAACTGGCGGCGAAATCGCCATCTTCCGCGGCCATGTCCGCGCCCCCGCTCCTCTTCGACCGCGTCCTGCACCGCAAGCGCCTGGACCGCGCGGCCCGGGCCTATGCGAACGCCGACTTCCTCCAGCGCCGGGCGGCCCATGATGTCGCCGAGCGCCTAGCCCCCATCCTGCGCACTTTCAGCTTGGCCGTCGACCTCTCCGCGCGGGCCGGCGCTTTCGCACAGGCGCTGGCCGAGGAGGCGCCGGGCCGGGTGGAAACCCTCATCGAGGCGGACCTCTCGCACCGCATGCTGGCGAACCGCGACGGCCTGCGCGTGGTGGCCGACGAGGAACGGCTGCCCTTCGCCGATGCCAGCCTGGACCTGATCGTCTCCACGCTGGGCCTACACTGGACCAACGACGTGGTCGGCGCGCTGATCCAGATCCGCCGCGCGCTGAAGGCCGACGGCCTGTTCATCGGGGCGTTCCTGGGTGGGACGACGCTGACCGAGCTGCGCCAGTCCCTCGTGGCCGCGGAGAGCGAGATCCTGGGCGGCGCCGGCAGCCGCGTCTCACCCTTCGCCGACGCCCAGGACGCCGCCAACCTGCTGCAGCGGGCCGGCTTCGTTCAGCCGGTCAGCGACATCGACAAGGTGACAGTCACCTACGAGCACCCCCTGAAGCTGCTCGCCGACCTCCGCCAGATGGGCGAGACCAGCGTGCTGGCCGACCGCCATCCCAAGCCGCTGACACGGGCGCTGCTGCAGCGGACGTTCGCGATCTATTCCGAGCGGTTCGGGGCCGAGGATGGACGGATCCCGGCCACCTTCGAAATCCTCACCCTCACCGGCTGGGCGCCGCCCGGGTAAGACTCCGTCAACCATCTGGCCGCGACACTGGCGCGGGGGGCTCCTGCCAGCGGGAGTCCAGATGATCGTGAACAAAGTCAAGCTTCTAGCCCTTGCCGCCACGGTGGCGCTCGCAGGCTGCGCCACCGGCTCCGCGCCGAGCAGGACGCCGCCGAAGAAGGGGCCGTACATCGGCATCGACGGGGGGCTGGCCAGCCGGGCCAGCGCCTTCGAGGCCTATACGCGCCGCGCCTCGGCCATCGATCCATCCTTCTCCGGCCCCGGTGAGATCGCCGAGCGGCTGCGCACCGGGGCAGGCTACGAACCCAGGGAACTGGAAGCGGGCATGATCGCCTATGCCGCCCTGGCCGCCATGCAGGAGCCAACCTTCGTGGCCGGGGTGAAGGCCAAGGGGCGCGCCGTGTCGGGCCGGCTGGTCGCCGATCCGTCCGCGGCGCTGGACCTGCCGGGCGGCGCCGCCGCGGCGCAGCGGGCGAACGCCGCCCTGGCCCGACGCGGCGAGGCGCTCGCCGACGCCGGCGCGCGGGTGAAGAAGGCCTCCTACAGCGTGCAGCACCAGGCTTGGTCGAAGGCCCGCCTGACGAACGGGCCCGCGCGCCTGGCGGCGGTGAAGCAGGCTGCCGGCTACCGGCCCGAGGCCGCCGACCGCGCGCGCCTGACGGCGGCGATCACCGAGGGCGGCCGTCGCGGCGGTCCGAGCCCGGTTGTGGCGCGAGGCGTGGCCTTGGCGGCGCTTACGGTGCTGGGTCAGGATGGCCAGGGCCGCTCGCTGCTGAGCGAGATGAAGAGCGGCCAGTGCCTGCGCATCGCCAAGCTCAACTACCACCAGTGCCTGGCGGCCGCCGGAACGCACTACGAGGACATCTACTGCCTGGGCGTCCACGCCATGAGCGATCCGGGCCAATGCGTGGTCGACGCGACCAAGCCCGCCAAGTCGATGCGCCGGGCCAGCCTGGACTAATCCTTTATCCAGACACCGACACGGCCTTTGCCGCCGGCGGCGACACAAGCCCCTGCGCGGCAGGCGATGGCGTGGAAGGCCTCCTGATCGGTCTGCTTCCAGGTCTTTCCCCCATCGGCGCTGACCGAGGTCCCGCGCGGTCCGACGGCGATCAGCGTCCGGGCGTCGAGCCTTGCGACGCCTTCCAGCAGGCGCGGCGTTCCCGCATGCGGCGGCGAGATCCAGGCGCCGTCGCCGAGGGCGATCGAGGGGCCGGGCGCGAACTCGTCCTTATAGTCGCCACCCACCACCGCGGCGCGCCCACGTCCCAGCGCGACTCCGCCGAACAGACCCGCGGTCTGGCTCGCGACCAGCGGCGTGTCCGAGACGGTCCAATGCTTGCCGTCGTCAACCGAGCGGTGGACGCGGCCCTTGGCCAGTCCGCCGGAAACGATCCAGATCTCGCGGCCAGGTCCGAGGAACAGCGCCGAGTTGCTGGCCGCGAACGCCGCCTCGCCCGTCTCGACCGCCGGCCCCGCGAGACGCTTCCAGGTACGCCCGCCATCGCGGGTGCGCAGCAGGAACCAGCGACCGTCGATCGGGTCGCCGAGCACGAAGCCGTTGCGCCCGTCGCGGAAGGACACCGTGTCGAGGAAGGCGCCCGGCAAACGGGTTTCGAACGCGAGCGTCCAGCTCTTGCCTGCGTCGGCCGTGCGAAACAGCTTCGCCTGGCCGGCCGGGCCGTCGCCCGCGCTCATCAGGACCACCGTCCTCTGGCCGAGGGCGGCCATGCCCCGGAAGTCAAGCGCCGCCCCCTCGGGCGGCGCGTTGAAGCGCCAGGTCGCACCGCGATCCGTCGACGTGGCGTAGGTCCCCTTCAACCCCGAGACGTGCAGGCCGCCCGCGGCGTCGATCGCGGCCGCGCGCAGCGTGACCTCCCGAGGTAGGCTGACCAGCGTCCAGGCCGCCTGGGCCGGAAGGGGAGCGAGCAGCGCCGCCAGCGCCAGCAGGATCCGCAGCATGCTCAGTCGCCCAGCAGGTGCAGCGCCACCTCGCGGCGGTGCGGCCGGCGGCGGTGTTCGAAGAGATAGACTCCCTGCCAGGTCCCCAGCGCCAGCCGACCGTCGATCAGCGGGATCGAGAGCTGCACGCCGGTCAGCGCGGCGCGCAGGTGGGCGGGCATGTCGTCCGGCCCCTCGTCCTGGTGGCGATAGGCGGCGCTTTCGGGCGCGACCGCGGCGACCCAGTCCTCCAGGTCGCGGCGCACGTCCGGGTCGGCGTTCTCCTGGATCGTCAGCGACGCCGAGGTGTGGCGACAGAAGAGGGTGAGCAAGCCCGTCGCCATCCCCTGCCCCTGGGCCCAGCCCGCCACCTCTCGGGTGATCTCGAACAGCCCCTGGCCCGGCGTCTGGAAGCTGAGGGTCCGGGCCGCCTGGCGCATCAGATCAGGTCCCGAAGCCACGCCACCAGCGGCGCGTCGGCCGGCGGCATCGGATAGCTGTCGAGGTCGATCGGCTTCACCCAGGCCATGGCCTTGTGCTCGCGGTTGGTCACGATGCCCTCCCAGCGCCGGACGAGGTAGAGCGGCATCAGCAGGTGAAAGTCCTCGTATTCGTGGCTCGCGAAGACGAAGGGCGCGAGGCAGGCGTGGCTCACCTTGATGCCCAGTTCCTCCTCGAGCTCGCGGATCAGGCAGGCCTCGGGCGTCTCGCCGGCCTCGACCTTGCCGCCCGGGAACTCCCAGAGGCCGGCAAGCTGCTTGCCCTCGGGCCGCTGGCAGATCAGCACCCGTCCGTCGATGTCCACCAGGGCCGCCGCGGCGACCAGGAGCATGCGCTTTTCGCTCATGGCGCGTGCTTCCCACGCCCTGCGGCCAAAAGGCAACTGCCGGGTGCATTCGTCCCCCGTGGGTTGACTTCACACTCGCAAACCCCGATGTGCAGCTCGCGCTCGTCCTGAGCGCTATCTGCGTTCCAGCCGCGTGGGGCCTCGTTTAGAGGCTCAGCCTGTCGAGCGCCGTGAGGCTTTCTCACCCGATGCGCCCATCACGCGGGGCGCCTCCCCAAAGACCGGCGCCTGGCGACCCGCGGAAGACCCGCGACGGTCGTGTTCGGCGCATACGCGAAAGACTGTCTTTTGACCCAATTCACTGACCTTGGCCTGGCCAAGCCGCTGCTCAAGGCGCTGGCCGACGAGGGCTACACCCAGCCGACGCCGATCCAGGCGCAGGCCATTCCCGGCGTCATGTCCGGCAAGGACCTGCTGGGCATCGCCCAGACCGGCACCGGCAAGACCGCCGCCTTCGCCCTGCCGATCCTGCATCGCCTGGCCGAGAACCGTAAACCCGCCCCGCGCCGCAGCGCCCGGGTGCTCGTTCTGGCCCCGACCCGCGAGCTCGCGACCCAGATCGGCGAGAGCTTCAAGTCGTACGGCAAGCACATGGGCGTCAGCGTCGCCGTGATCTTCGGCGGCGTGAAGTACGGCGGCCAGATGCGCGCCATGGCCCCCGGCGTCGACATCCTCGTCGCCACGCCCGGCCGCCTGCTCGACCACCTCGGCGAAAAGTCGATGACCCTGGAGGGTGTCGAGATCCTGGTGCTCGACGAAGCCGACCAGATGCTGGACATGGGCTTCATCGTCCCCATCCGGAAGATCATCAAGTTCGTGCCGCGCGTGCGGCAGAACCTGTTCTTCTCGGCGACCATGCCGAGCGAGATCGAGAAGCTCTCGGCGGAAATCCTCAACCCCAACCCGCTGAAGGTCTCGGTGACCCCGCAGGCCACCACGGTCGAGCGGATCAACCAGCGCGTCCTTTTCGTCGAGCAGCAGCGCAAGCGCGCCCTGCTGGCCGAGCTGTTCGACGACGGCGGCTTCAAGCGCGTGATCGTCTTCACCCGCACCAAGCGCGGCGCCGACCGCGTGGCGCGCGGGCTGGAGCAGTCGGGCGTCGAGGCCGTCTCGATCCACGGCGACAAGAGCCAGGGCCAGCGCGAACGTGCCCTCGCCGCCTTCAAGGCCGGTGAGGTCCGCGCCCTGGTGGCCACCGACATCGCCGCCCGCGGCATCGACATCGACGCGGTCAGCCACGTCGTCCAGTACGAGCTGCCCAACGTGCCGGAAGCCTACGTGCACCGGATCGGCCGTACCGCCCGCGCCGGCAAGGACGGCTCGGCCGTGGCGTTCTGCGCCGACGACGAGCGCAACCTGCTGAAGGACATCGAGAAGGTGACCCGCCAGCGGATCCCCAGCTTCGATCGCCGCAACGACAAGCACCTGGGCGCGGCGACCGCGGCCATGCCCGATCCCGGCGGCAAGGCTGAGCGGCCGGACACCCGCGGCGGTCGCGGCGCCCAGCCGCACCGCGGCGGCCACCAGCCGAAGCGCAACCGCAACCATGCCGACGCGAAGCCGAGCCACCGCCCGGAAGGCCGTCCCGACAACCGCCCTCAACGCGCGGAAGGCGACGCCAAGCCGGCCTTCAAGGGCCCCAGCCGCCGACGCGGCGGCGGTGGCGGCCCTCCGGGTGGCCGCTCCTCGGGCGGCGGCGACCGTAAGCCGACGGGCGTCTGGTCGAACCGCTAACGGACGTCCTTCTCCCCTTGTGGGGGTAAGGTGTCGGCGGGGGCTGACGGATGAGGGGTCGCTCGGCATGCCCGGCGGCCCCTTCTTCGTGCCGGTTTCCCGCCAGCGCCGCGCAACAGCTCATCGGTCTCGCTGTGCGAGCCTCCGTCTCCCGCAGGGGAGAAGGGCGAGTGTGGCTTGGACCCCCGCGCGGAACGCTCTAGACGGGCGCTGCTCATGCCGCCCACGCTCCGCGACACCACCGCAGCCGCCCTCCGCGTCGTCCGGCGCTGGCCGCCCGTCCATTGGGTGGTCCACCAGGTCGCGCTGCAGGTGATCAAGACGCGGTGGGGCGAGCGGTTCGTCCGCAGCGTGGTTGGCCCCGAGGCGCAGACCGACAAGGAATACCGCGCCTGGGTCGCGGCCTACGACACACTGAGCGACGAGGATCGCGACGCGATCCGCAACCACATCGATCGGTTCGCCGAGCGCCCGACCATCTCGGTCGTGATGGCCGCCTACAGGTCCGATCCCTACCTGCTGCACGAGGCGGTCGCCTCGGTGCTGACCCAGCTCTATCCGCACTGGGAGCTGTGCATCGCCGATGACGGCTCGCCTGGCGAGGCGACCTGGACGGCGCTGACCGAACTGGCGGCACAGGACGCCCGGATCAAGTTGGTCCGCCGCGAGGCCAACGGCGGCATCGCGGCGGCGACCAACTCGGCGCTCGCCCTGGCCACCGGCGAGTTCGTGGCCTTCCTCGACCACGACGACCTGCTGGCCGAACGGGCGCTCTACGAGGTCGCGGCCGAGCTCGATCGCTGGCCGCTCGCCGACCTGGTCTTTTCCGACGAGGACAAGATCGACGAGAAGGGCCGCCGCTCCCAGCCGCACCACAAGACCGACTGGAACGCTGAGCTGATGGCCGGCGTGAATGCGGTGAACCACCTGACCGTGATCCGCCGCGATCTGCTGACGTCGCTGGGCGGCCTGCGCGACGGCCTCGATGGCGCCCAGGACCACGATCTGGTGCTGCGCGCGGCCGAGCGGGCGACCCCGGCCCGCATCCGCCACATCCCGTGGGTGCTCTACCACTGGCGCTGGCAGGGCAAACAAGGCTCCTTCTCCCGCGCTCGCGCCGCCGAATGCGCCGCCGCCGCCGCGCAGGCCGTGAGTGAACACCTTGCCCGCACAGGACAGGTCGGGACCGTCGAAGAGCTGGACGTGACCGCCCGCTGGTTGCGGGTGCGCCGCCCCCTGCCCGATCCGAAGCCCTTGGTCAGCGTGATCATGCCGACCCGCGACCGGGCCGACCTGGTGGCCCAGGCCGCCGACGGGGTGCTCAACGGCACAGCCTATGCGCCGCTGGAGCTGCTGATCGTCGACAACGGCAGCGAAGAACCGGCCACCCTCGCCCTATTCCAACGCCTGAAGACCGACCCCCGCGTGCGGATCATACCTGCCCCCGGGCCCTTCAACTTCTCGGGCCTCAACAACCGCGCCGCCGCCCAGGCCAAGGGTGAGATACTGGTCCTGCTCAACAACGACATCTCGATGATCCGCGCGGACTGGCTGGACGAGATGGTGAGCCAGGCGATCCGACCGACCGTCGGCGCCGTCGGGGCCAAGCTCTACTACCCGGACGGGACGCTGCAGCACGCCGGCGTGGTGCTAGGCGTGGGCGACGTGCCACAGAAGGTCGCCGGCCATCTCTACGCGGGCGCGGGGGCGAACCACGCGGGCTATCAGGGCCACCTGCGGCTCACCCGCAATGTCTCGGCCGTCACCGCCGCCTGCCTGACGATTCGCAAGGACGTCTACGACAGCGTCGGCGGCATGGACGAGGCGCACCTCGCCGTGGCCTTCAACGATGTCGACCTGTGCCTCAAGGTGCGCGCCGCCGGCTACGACATCGTCTGGACGCCGTTCGTCGAGTTGGTCCACCACGAAAGCGCCAGCCGCGGCTCGGACTTGGCCCCCGAGAAAGTCGCCAGGTTCGAGGCCGAGGTCTGCGTCATGCGCGAACGCTGGGGTCCCGTCCTGGACGCCGACCCCTTCTACGGGCCAGTCTTCGACAAGCGCTACGCCAACTACCGGCTGGGCGACCCGCCGGGCCGCGTCGCGCCGTGGCTCAGGACCGATAGTCGCCGTTGATCTCGACGTACCGCTTGGTGAGATCGCAGGTCCAGACGGTGGAGCTGGCGCGGCCCATGCCCACGTCGACGCTGACTTCGAGCTCCTGCTTCTTCATGTAGGCGCTCATCTTGGCCTCGTCATAGCTGCCCGCGATCAGCCCGTCCTGCGCTGCCCAGTGGGGACCGAACTTCACGCTCATCGAGTCGCGGTCGACCGGCTCGTCAGCCTTGCCCACCGCCATGACGATCCGGCCCCAGTTGGCGTCCTCGCCGGCGAAGGCGGTCTTCACCAACGGGCTGTCGGCGATCGACTTGGCGATCTTGCGGGCCGACGCGGCCGTCTCGGCGCCCGAGACCGTGATCTTGATGAACTTGGTGGCCCCCTCGCCATCGCGCACCAGCTGGTGGGCCAGGTTCATCAGCACCTGCTCCAGCTTGTCACGGAAGTCGGCCAGCCGCCGGTCTCCGGCGCGGCTGATCTTCGGCGCGCCCGACTGGCCTGTGGCGAACAGCAGCAGGGTGTCGTTGGTCGAGCGATCGCCGTCTACCGTCACCGCGTTGAAGGTGTTGCGGGTGTAGAGGTTGCAGAGGTTTTGCAGCGCGCCCGGCGAGATCGCCGCGTCGGTGACGACGAAAGCCAGCATGGTGGCCATGTCGGGCGCGATCATGCCCGAGCCCTTGCAGATCCCGCCGATCCGCACCGTCACCCCGTCGATGTCGGCCTCGGCATAGGCGCCCTTCGGGAAGGTGTCGGTGGTCATGATGGCGCGCGCCGCCCCGCCCCAGCCGTCCTCGGTCAGGTGGTGCTCCAGGTCGGGCAGGCGGGCGGTGATCTTGGCGTCGTCCAGCAGCACGCCGATCACGCCGGTCGAGGCCACCATCACGTCGCGCTGGCGGCAGTCGAAGCGCTTGCCCACGGCCGAGGCCACGCGGCGCACGGCGTCGGCGCCGGGCCGGCCGGTGAAGGAGTTGGCGCAGCCGGCATTGACCACCAGGGCCCGGACGCCCTCGCCCTTGGTCGCCTCCAGGTGCCGCTTACACCAATCGACCGGCGCCGAGCCCACCCCGTGGCGGGTGAAAACGCCGGCGCAGCTCGCGCCCTCCGGAAAGCTGAAGACCAGCAGGTCGTCGCGCTCGTGCTTGTAGAAGCCGGCCCGGCCCGTCGCCATCGTCAGGCCGCGGATCGGCTGCATGCGCGGAAACGGCACGGCCAGCGGCGAGACCGGCATGGCCGACTTGTCGACCTTGCCCGTAAGCGGCACGGCCGCCGGCGGCGCGGCGGCGCGGTCGTCGAAGGCGCGCGCGGCCTTATCGGCGCGCTTCAACCCGGCGCGCTTCAGGGCGCTGGTCAGGGGATCGAGCGCGCGCTCCACCGCCTGGCCGACCACCTCCACCGGCTTGGCGGACTTGGCGGGGGCGGCCTTCGTCGCGGGCTTGCTGGGCTTGCGGCTCATTTGGCGGCTCCCTTCTGGGGCGTGGCGGCGGGGACGGATTCGGCGGGCAGCCGCGGTGCGACCTTGGGTGCGTCCGCCGGCGGAACGGGCTTCGGCCCGCCGGCTTCAGGCTTGATCAGGGCCTCGACCTTGGCCTTGGCGCGCAGCTTCTCCAGCAGGTCGCGGATCCGGTCGTAGGTGAGGAAACGGACGATCTGAGGGCGGGCCGCGTCCAGCGCGATCGGCTGCTCCTGGCGGACGTCCTCGATCTTGAGCAGCGCGAAGCCGTTCTGCACGGGGATCGGCCCGACGAGCTGGCCCGGCTTCGCCCCCTTCAGGGCGGCGTCATAGGCCTCTGGCATGACGTCGGTGGTGAAATAACCCAGGTCGCCGCCGTTGAAGCGCGTCGACGCATCGCGCGAACGTTCCATGGCCAGCGCCTCGAAGTTGGCGCCGGCGATCAGCAGCTTCTTCGCCTGCTCCACCTCGGCCGCGGTCGCCAGCACGATCTGGCGGGCGCGGATTTCCTCCGAGCGCCGGGCCAGCTTCTGCTGCTCTTCGTAGAGGCCGCGGATATTATCCTCAGTGACGGCGTCGGCGACCGTGGTCTCGACCAGCATGTCACCCATCACCCGGTCCTGGGCGGCGGTCAGGCGGCGCTGCGCCAGCGGATCCTTGTCCAGCTTGCGGCGCTGGGCCTCGGCCGCGAGCAGCTTCTGGTCGATCACCTGATCCATCATCTGGCGGAACAGTTCCGACGTCGGATCCAGCGGCTCCCCCTCGCCGATCAGACCCTGGGCGACGGCCTCGCGCTTCACGTCCGAGGCCCAGACGGTCTTGCCGTCCACCTTGGCCACCGCCTTGTCGCCTCGCTCTGGCGGGGTGGTGCTGTCCCCGGCGCGGTCGCACGCGGCCAGGCTCAGCGCCAGCGCGACGGCGATCGTTGCGGTGCGAAGCAGGCGAGCGGCCATCATCGTTTCCTTGCCACGCAGCGACCCGCGCGCCGCCCGTCCCTAGCCATTTCCCCTCGGGGATGCAAAGGTTGCGGCCGAGTATTGCGGGCCCCGACCGAGGGCTCAAAAATCCATTCGTTGGGAGGACTATTCCAGATGCGTGAAGCCGTCGTCGTTTCCTATGCCCGTACCGGCCTGGCCAAATCCGGCCGTGGCGGGTTCAACATGACCCCCACGGTGTCGATGGCGGCGCACGCCGTGAAGCATGCGGTGGCCAAGGCAGGCGTGGCCGGCGGCGACGTCGAGGACGTGTTCATGGGCAACGTGGCCCACGGCGGCGGCAACATCGCGCGTCAGGCGGGCCTGCTTGCCGGCCTGCCGGTGACCGCCTCGGGCGTGACCGTGAACCGCTTCTGCTCGTCGGGCCTGCAGACCATCGCCATGGCGGCGAACCACGTCCGCAACGACGGCGCGCCCGTCGTGGTGGCGGGGGGCGTCGAGTCCATCTCGATGCCCAACATGGGCGCCGGCAAGGACAACTTCGATCCCGAGCTGACCCGCATGCACCCGGCGATCTTCATGGCGATGATCGACACCGCCGACATCGTGGCCGCCCGCTACAACGTCAGCCGCGAATCCCAGGACGAGTACTCGCTGGAGAGCCAGCGCCGTATGGCCGCCGCGCAGCAGTCGCAGAAGTTCGCCGACGAAATCGTCCCGATGAAGACCAAGATGAAGACGGTCAACAAGGAGACGAAGGAAGAGACCGTCGTCGACTACGTGGTCGACCGTGACGAGTGCAACCGCCCCGACACCACGCTCGAGGGCCTCCAGAAGCTCCAGCCGGTCATGGGCGAGGGCAAGTTCATCACCGCCGGCAACGCTAGCCAGCTCTCGGACGGCGCGGCGGCCGTGGTGATCATGGAAGGCAAGGAAGCCGAGCGCCGCGGCCTGAACCCGCTGGGCGTGTTCAAGGGCTGGGCCGTCGCCGGCTGCGAGCCCGACGAAATGGGCATCGGCCCGGTGTTCGCCATCCCGCGCCTGCTGGAACGCCACGGCCTGAAGGTGGACGACATCGACCTGTGGGAGCTGAACGAGGCCTTCGCCAGCCAGTGCCTCTACAGCCGCGACAAGCTCGGCATCGACCCCGAGAAGTACAACGTCAACGGCGGCTCCATCGCCATCGGCCACCCCTTCGGCATGACCGGCGCCCGCCTCGCCGGCCACGTCCTGCAGGAAGGTAAGCGCCGGGGCGCCAAGCACGTGGTCGTCTCCATGTGCATCGGCGGCGGCATGGGCGGCGCGGGCCTGTTCGAGGTGTTCTAACTTCGTCCCTCCCTTAATTGGGAGGGACAGATCGCGCAGCGATCAGGGTGGGGGATGCAGGTCCAAGCGCGGAGCTTGACCCACACTTCCCCACCCGTCTCGCTTCGCTCGCCATCCTCCCCATTGCGGGGAGGGAGAATTTGGCCCTCCCTCGTGGGAGGGCCTTTTCGTTTGCGCTCAGGCCCTCGTCGCCTCGAACGTCCAGATCCGGTCGGCCTGTCTCGGTCCGCGCGCGGGGTCGTATCCGCCGCAGACCGTGACCTCTCCGAACCCAGCCGCCTCCAGCGCCAGCTTGAACTCGTCCAGGCCCCAGTAGCGCTGGGCCATCAGGTCGATCTGGGTTTCGACCAGCGTTCCGTCGCGCCAGCGCTCGTAGCGGTAGGTGGTCTCGGCCCGCTGACGCATGAGGTCGGTGGCCGTGCGGATCCCCTCGCAGGTCAGCAGGTCACCGTTCGGCGCGGCCCAGCGCCGTCGGTCGGGCTGGCCGCCCGTAAGAAAGTTCAGGCCCTGCAGGTCGATCACCAGCACCCCGCCCGGCTCCAGGTGATCCCGGAAGCGCCGCAGCACGGCCATGGCGATGGCGAAGTCGTCGATCAGGGTGAACGACCCCACCGGGATCAGTATGGCGCCGAACCGGCGGTCGTAGGCGAAGTCCTCATAGCGTTGCCGCCTGAGATCGGGCGCGAACCCTGCCTCGGCGCAGCGGGTCCGGCATCGGTCCAGCATCTCTGCGCTGGGATCGAAGCCGCTCACATCCAGCCCAGCCTGGAGGAACGGGACCAGCGTCCGCCCCGACCCGCAGGCCGGCTCCAGGATCGGGCGTCCGAACCCCCTGAACCGCTCCAGGTGGAATCGGGTGTCCGGCAGCGCGAAATAGGGCTTGTCGAGGTCGTAGATCTCGGCCGCCATGGAGCCATAGCGGTTCGTCCCATTGCGGGGCGTTGTCGTGTCTGAGGGCATGAAGGCCTCTGGAATGTAGAGGGGGCGCGCAGGGCTTCCCCTGGCGCGTCGCGTGGCCGGCGGTGTCCGCGGCGCTTATGAGCGACTAGGCCTTCATAGTGCGACCAAGCTACGCGCCTCGCGGGAACGGTCAACCCGCGACAGGTGCGCCGCGTTGACTTGAGCGGGGGCAGTCCTTAAGTCACCCACGCCCCAAAAGAGCGCCATTTTCCTGGCTGGCGAAGGGCCATATCGCCGCCAAACGGATACCTCACTTGAGCATTTTCCAACGGTTCTTCGGTTCTTCCAACGACCGCAAGGTCAAGGGCATGACCGCCCGCGTCGCCAAGATCACGGCGCTGGAACCCGCCATGCAGGCGCTTTCGGACGATCAGCTGCGCGCGAAGACCGCTGAGTTCAAGGAGCGCATCGCCAAGGGCGCGACCCTGGACAGCATCCTGGAGGAGGCCTTCGCCGTGGTGGTGACTCTTATACACATCTGACGCTGCCGACGACTCCGCGAGAGTGTAGATCTCGGTGGTCGCCGTATCATTAAAAAAGGGGGGGGGGGGGGGGGGGGGGG
>NZ_JBMDKU010000024.1:0-41232 GCF_057809855.1 Phenylobacterium sp. FG114
CCGCGGCTCCGCCCGCCGCAGCCGCGGCCGCGCCCGCCGGATAGCCGATGGCGCTGAAGAAGGTCCTCCGCTCCGGGGTCGCCGCGGCCTGTATCGCCAGCGTCGCCGCCCCCGCGGGCATCGCGGCTCCCGCCGTCAAAGCCGCCGCCCAGCGCGGCGGCGTCGACGTGCGCGTGGCCACGACCGAGACCTTCTCGCGCATCGAAGTCGGCAAAGGGGGAACTCTACGCAGGGAAGGCTCCACCGTCGTGCTGACGGTGGAACGCGACGACGATCCGGATATCGGCCGCCTGCTGACCTCGCCGCCCCGGTGGGTGAAGAGCGCCGTGCGCCTGCCGGTCGCCGGCAAGCCGCAGATCGTGATCACCCTGGCGGAGAACGCCGACACTCTCATCGGCCAGGCCGACGGCGCCATATTCGCCAACTTCTTCGAAAAGGCCGCTCCGCCGCCTGGCATGACGACGGCCGAGCCCGCCGAGGTGGCCGTGGCCGAGCCTGAGCCGCCGCGTCCAAACCCGCTGCCGGCCGGCGGCGTGGTTCGGATGGCGTCGAAGACCGGCAACGGCCAGACCCAGCTCGCCTTCACCTGGGCCAATCCGGCCGGGGCCGCGGTGTTCCGCCGGGGCGACGCGATCTGGGTCGTGTTCGACGCGCCGGCCACGCTGGACGTCTCCAGCGCGCCAAAGGGCGTGCGGCCGCTGCGCAGCATTCAGGCCTTCAAGGGCGCCGACCACGCGGCGCTTCGGATCGAGGCCGACCCCGACGCGCCGATCTTCGTGGCGTCGCAGGGATCGACCTGGACCATCTCGCTGGGGCCCGGCCCGCAGGCCCAGCCCGCCATCGTCCGCGTGAGCCGTGACCCCGCCGGCGGTCCCGCCACGCTGAAGGCGCCCGTGGCCGGCGCGACGCGGGTCGTCAACCTGCCGGACCCCGCCGTCGGCGACACGCTGACCGTGGTGACCGCGCTCGGGCCGCCGAAGGGCGTGCCCAGTCGCCGCGACTTCGTCGACGCTGTTCTCCTGCCCTCGATCCAGGGGTTGGCCGTCCAGCCGCTGGCCGACAATGTCAGCGTCCAGCGCGACGGCGAACTGGTGCGGATCAGCCGGGCCCAGGCGGCCGGCCTGACCCTCTCGCCCGCCTGGGCCACCCGCGACCGCGAGGAGGCCCAGCTCGGCGCGCCGCAGCCCGCGATCATGCCGGCGATCATTCCGGCGGAGTGGGCCAACGTCGGGTCGGTCGGCTTCCTGCGCCGCTACGACAGCCTGCTGTCGGCCGCGACCATCGAGGGGGGCAACAAGGACCGCGAGGCGCCGGTCGCCGCGCGCATGGGCCTGGCGCGCTTCCTCGTCGCATCGGAGCTGACCTACGAGGCGATCGGCGTGCTGAACGCCCTGGCCCGCGAGCATCAGGAGATGCTGGACGACCCGGAGTTCCGGGCGCTGCGCGGCGTGGCCCGCACCCTGGCGCGCCGTTACGCCGAGGCTGACGCCGACTTCTCCTCGCCGTCCCTCGCGGACGATCCGTCCACCGCCCTGTGGCGCGCCTACGTCAACACCCAGATCGCCCAGTATCCCGAGGCCCGCGCCCAGTTCGTACGCGGCGTCGAGGCCTATGGGCTGATGCCGCCGTTGTGGAAGGCCCGCTTCGCCCGCGCCGACGCGCAGGCCGCCTTGGCGCAGGGCGATCTCGTCGCCGCCGAGGGCCGCATCAAGATGTCGCTCGAGGAAAAGGTCCCGGCTGAAGAGCAGCTGCGCAGCCGGTTGATCCAGGCGCGCATCATCGAGCTGCGGGGTTTCCAGGACCGGGCATTACGCGTCTACAAGGCCATCGCCACGGCCCCGATGGACTCTGTCGCCGCGCCGGCGGTGCTGCGCGCGACTCAGATCCGCCTGCAGCTCGGCCAGATCAACGCGGTCCAGGCGGCCAGCGTATTCGACGGCCTGCGCTATCGCTGGCGTGGGGATTCCACCGAACTCGAGACCATTCGGGCCTTGGGCCAGCTCTACCTGGGCCAGGGGCGGTATCGCGAGGCGCTGGAGGCGCTGCGCTCGGCCGGGGTGCGCCTGCCCGCCCTGCCCGAGGCCCAGCAGCTCCAGGCCGACCTGAACGCGGCGTTCCGCGGCCTCTTCCTCGACGGCCTGGCGGACGGGCTGGAGCCGTTGCAGGCGCTGGCGCTGTTCTTCGACTTCCGCGAGCTGGCTCCGATCGGCGCCGACGGCGACCTGATGGTGCGCAAGATCGTGCGGCGCCTGGTCGACGTGGACCTCTTGCCCCAGGCGGCCGAACTCCTGAAATACCAAGCCGAGAACCGCCTGGACGGCGTGCCCAAGGCCCAGGTGTCGACCGACCTCGCCGTGATCTACCTGATGGACCGCAAGCCCGAGTTGGCGCTGGAGGCGATCAACAGCTCGCGCACCACGGTGCTGCCGAGCGCGCTCAACGCCGAGCGCCGGCTGATCGAAGCCCGCGCCTGGACGGGCCTCGGCAGGTTCGACAGCGCCCTGGAGATCCTGGGGAACGACGCGTCGAAGGACGGGACCGAGCTGCGCAGCGAGATCACCTGGAAGCAGAAGAACTGGGCCGCGGCCGGCCCGCTGTTCGAGAAGTCGCTGGGCGATCGCTGGAAGAACCCCACGCAGCTCTCCAGCGACGAGGAGGGACGCCTGCTGCGGGCCGGCGTGGCCTACAGCCTGGCCGGCGACGAGGCCGCGCTCACGCGGCTGCAGCAGCGCTATGCCGGCTTCTACGACAAGGCCAACAATCCCGAGGCGCTGCGCATTGCGCTGACCGGGCTGCCGTCGGGCCGCATGAGCGTCGCGGACTTCGGCCGGGTCTCGGCCGACAACGAGGCCTTCTCGGGCTGGGTCGAGAAGATGAAGGGGCGCTTCAAGACCCGCGCCGCGCCCGCGGGCGCCGCCAAGCCGGCCGCCCCCGCCAAGCAGGCCCAGGCCGCCCCCACGACGCCCGCCGCCAAGGGCTAGACCCTTCCGGCTATTCATACTGGCCGGCCCGCCGGCTGCGCGCATGGCGAGAGTGCTATTCCCCCCTCAAGCGCGAAGGGTTGGTTACTGCGCGTTAACCTTTCAACGTTCGCGCGCGGCCGCGGGGTGTGGCCGCACAGGGACGGGAAACGAACAATGAAGACAACCTACCTCGCCGCTGCCGCGGCGCTCGCCTTCGCGTGCGTATCGGCCGCCCAAGCCGACACCGTGCTCAACACCACGCTGGGGTCCGTGGGCGCGCCGGGCGTGACGACGACCGACGCCACCGGGACGCGCTCGACGAAGGCCGGCAACGGCAACGTCAGCGAGACGCTCGTGGCCGACAAGTGGCTGCAGACCAACCTGCGTGGCGGCGCCGAGGTGGGCATCACGACGGACTTCGGCGACAACGGCGCCGGCAACGGCTCGATCTCGTTCTACGGGATCAGCGGGACCGGCCCCGGCGCCGGTTCCAAGGCCGACATGGAGTACTACTTCTCCACGCCGTTCCTGCTCTCGGATCTGGAAGGGGCGTCCTACGACTGGTACCGCGACTCCAGCTCGACCAACCCGGGCGCCCAGCATCCGTCGCTGCGGTTCCTGACGGACCAGAACACCTACCTGATCTTCGAAGGCGTCTATAACGGCGCCGCCACCGCGACCACCGACAGCTGGGTCACTTCAACGATCGGCGCGGGCACCTACCTGTGGGCCAACAACACCGGCGGCGGCATCTCGACGCCGGGCCTGCAGAGCTGCACGCCCAGCGGCCAGTGCGCCACGCTTTCGGCTTGGCAGGCGTCGAACCCGGCGGCGAAGATCGTCGGCATCTCGACCGGCATCGGGTCGGGCTGGGACGGCGTCTTCGCCGGCGCCGTGGACAACGTCAGCTTCACCGTGAACGGCCAAACCACCAGCTTCGACTTCGAAGTCGCGCAGGTTCCCGAGCCGGGCGCCTGGGCGTTGATGATCCTGGGCTTCGGCGCATCCGGAGCCATGCTGCGCCGCCGCCGGACGGCCGCCGCGGCGTGATCAAGACCGGGCCTGGGTGCAAACGAGCGCCCAGGCCTGGCCTAGCCGCGAGGAGGGCGATCGGCCATCGTGGGGCATGGTTCGACTCGCCGTCCTGGGCACGCTGATCGCGCTCGCCGCCTCGCCGGTGGCGGCCGCGGGGCGCGGCGAGGCCGAGGTGCGGACCTCGGACGTGGACCTGTTCTACCGTGTCTACGAGGCGGCGAACGGTCATCCGACGGCGACCGTCCTGCAGCGGGACTACCTGGACACCGGATCGCCGGGCGTGCGCGAGTTCATCCCGGAAAGAATCCTGTCGGCCGAGCGGCTGGCGCAGCGCATTGCGGAGAAGCCGGAAGTCTATGAGCGCGCGCGGACCTGCGCCGTGGCCCTGCCGGACGCGCGCCGGCGGCTCAAGCCGGCCTTCCGCAAGCTGGCGAAGCTCTATCCCAAGGCGCAGTTCCCGCCGGTGACGGTGCTGATCGGGCGCAACACGTCGGGCGGCACGACAGGCCCCAGCGGCGTACTGATCGGGATGGAGGTGGTCTGCGCCACGGTGCAGCCCGACGAGACGGCGGCCGACCGCTTCACGCACCTGATCGCCCACGAGTACGGGCACGTGCAGCAGCCGCTGGACGACTTCCCGAAGCCCACGGTGCTGCAGGCGTCTCTTATCGAGGGCACAGCCGAGCTGATGGCCGAACTCACCACCGGCCGGATCGCCAACCACCACCTGATCGCCTGGACGAAGGGCCGGGAAGCGGAGCTGGGCGGGGCCTTCCTGCGCGACGCCGACAGGACCGACCTGTCGGCGTGGCTCTACAACGGGATCGGGACGCCGCAGGCGCCGGGCGACCTGGGCTACTGGCAGGGCTGGCGGATCGCGCACGCCTATTACGACCGGGCGAAGGACAAGCGGCAGGCGCTGGCCGACCTGATCGCCATGAAGGACGCCAAGGCGATCCTGGCCGCGAGCGGCTGGAAGCCCTAGCCCCCGCCCGCGCCGCGCTGGAAGCTCTCGACCAGGCTGCCGCAGACCAACCGCCAGCCGTCCACGAGGACGAAGAAGATCAGCTTGAACGGCATGCTGATCACCACGGGCGGCAGCATCATCATGCCCATGCTCATCAGGACGCTGGCGACCACCAGGTCGATGACCAGGAACGGGATGAACAGCAGGAAGCCGATCTCGAAGGCGCGCTTCAGCTCCGAGATCATGAAGGCCGGCGTGACGACCCGGATCGGGGTCTCCTGCAGGCTCGCCGGGCGGGGGATTTTGGACAGGCGGATGAAGAAGGCTAGATCCTCGCGGTCCACCTGGGTGAGCATGAACTGCTTCACCGGCGCGCCCGCGGCGTCGAAGGCGGCTGGCAGCTCCATCTGCTGTTCGAGCAGCGGGCGGACGCCCTCGTTGTAGGACCGCTCGAAGGTGGGGCCCATGACGATGGCCGTGAGGAACAGGCTGAGCGAGATGATCACCGCGTTCGGCGGGCTCTGCTGAAGCCCCAGCGCCGTGCGCAGCAGCGACAGCACCACCACGATGCGCACGAACGAGGTGGTCATGATCACGATGGACGGAGCCAGGGACAGCACGGTCAGCAGGCCGACCAACTGGACCACGCGCTCGGTCAGGCCGGCGCCGGTGCCGAGGTTGACGTTCAGCGTCTGGGCGATGGCCGCGGCGGGGAAGATCATCGCCGCGCAGGTGGTGATCGCCGCGAGCAGGGCCGCGCGGCGCCAGTCCTCGGCCGGCATCTGGCGGATCGCCTTCCAGAGCTCACGCATCGCGGGCGTCCTTGGCGGCCAGGTCGGCGACGACGCTGCCCTCGCCCAGCAGCACGAGCCGCTCGCGTCCGTCGCATTCGACGATCAGCAGCCGGCGGGCCGGGTCCAGAACCAGCGTCTCGACCACCCGCAGACGGCGGTCCTTCTTCTGCGACGCCAGGCGGGCCATGGCGTCGGGCCCGTACTTGCGCAGCGCCACGGCGGCGAGGCCGATGAGGCCCAGGGTCAGCGCGAGCGCGAACACGGCTCGCAGGAAGTTGGAAATGTCCATCGGCGGCGCTTCTGCGGGTGTGGGGGCCATTCGCCGTTGAGTCTCTTAAGCGCGGATTAACCCTGTTGATTAAGGATGCGGCTCCATGGACCTGGCCCAGATTCCGCTCTTCAACATGCTCCGGGGCCGGATGGGCTACCTGAGCGAGCGGCAGAAGCTCATCGCCGAAAACGTCGCCAATACCGACACCGCCCGGTTCACTCCCAACGACCTGAAGCCCTTCAGCTTCGACGCCACCATGCAGGCGCAGAAGATGGCCCAGGCCGGCGGCGGAGCCTCGACCATGGCCGCCACCCAGGCCGGGCACATGACGCCGAAGAACGAGCGCAAGGGCCTGGGCGCGCAGTACAAGTCGGTGAAGTCGCCCGACTCCGAGACCACCATGAACGGCAATTCCGTGGTGCTCGAGGACGAGATGATCAAGATGAGCGAGGCGCGGATGAACTACGACGCCGCCATCACCTTCTATCAGAAATCGCTGGGGCTGCTGCGCCTGGCCGCGCGCAAGCCCGGCGCGTAGGGGAAGCTAGATGCCCGAGATCAAGCCCGTGTCCGGCATTGCCCAGGCGGTCGCCGCCTCGGCCCTGCGCGCCCAGCAGGCGCGGATGCGGATCATCGCCGAGAACCTGGCCAACGTGGACTCCACGTCCAAGACCGCCGGCGGCGACCCGTACCGCCGGCAGGCCCCCGTGTTCGAGCCGACCAAGGTGGCCGGCGGCGCCAAGGGCGTGCGGATGAGCAAGGTCGAGCCCGACCAGTCCGACTTCCGCCAGGAATACGACCCAGGCCATCCGTCGGCCGACGCCAGGGGCTATGTGAAGCTGCCCAATGTGAACAGCCTGGTCGAGGCGATGGACATGAAGGAGGCGCAGCGCGCCTACGAAGCCAACCTCAACGTCATCGAGACGGCGCGCGCGATGGAGATGCGCACGCTGGACCTCCTGAAGAAGTAGGGCCTGACCGATGATGACGCCGCTCGCCGCCGCCAAGGCCTACGCCACCGCCCAGAAGGGGATGGGGATCGGCGACGGCATGGGCTCGGTGGGGACCCAGGCCGCGCCCCAGGCCGGCGGGTTCGCCGATATCCTGAAGTCGGCGATGACCGACGCGGTCCACGCCTCGAAGAACGCCGAACACCAGATGGCCGCCCAGGTGGCGGGCAAGACCGAACTGGTCGACGTGGTCACCGCGATCTCGGCCGCCGAGGCCAGCCTGGAGACGGTCATGGCCGTCCGCGACCAGGTGATCTCGGCGTATCAAGAGATCATGCGGATGCCGATCTGAGGCATCTCTCCCTCCCCACGAGGGGGAGGGAAGGGGCGCTATTTGATCTCCGCGCAGGCCACTCGCGCGCCCGCGCCGCCGATGGGCTGGGTCTGATGGTCGTCGGCGCCGGCGTGGATCAACACCGCCGAGCCATCGGAATCCTTCAGCGCGGTCAGAGTGGTCAGCGACGAGAAGACCTCGGTCACGCCCGTGCCGTCGGCCGCGACGTAGAGGTTCGGCAGGTCCCCGGTCTCGTTGGCCTTGGGATTCAGCAGGCCGTGCACGCGGTCGCCGCCGCCGTGAGTGTGGCCGCCGGCCGAGGTGAAGTCGGCCTTCGAGCAATCGGCCTTCTCGTGGAAGTGCAGCCCGTGCCAACCCGGGGTCAGACCCTTGGCTTCGACCTTCAGCAGCACGCCCTTCGGGGCTTCGACCAGGGTCACCTTACCGACCACCTGGCCGGTCCCGTTCTTGAGCTCGGCCGTGGTCTGCGGGGCCTGGGCCACGGCGGGCGCGGCGATGACGGCGAGGGCGGCGGTTAGAGCGAGCAGGCGGGGGGACATGGGGACACTCCGGTTCGGTTCGGCTTGGTGAGACAACGTCTAGCCCCGCTTGGCGGCTCCCCCAAGGCCGATCGGGATGCTACGGCTGGGCGATGGCCGCACCGATCATCGACTTGGCAGGCGTTTCCAAGCGCTACGGCGCCCACGCCGCCCTCGACGCGGTCGACCTCCGGGTGGCGGAAGGCGAGTTCGTGGCCCTGGTTGGCGGCTCGGGCTCGGGCAAGACGACGCTCCTGAAGACCGTCAACGGGCTGAACCCGGCCGACGCCGGCCGCGTCATGGTGGCCGGCGAGGAGGTGGCCAGGGCCGAGCCGCACATGCTGCGCCGACGCATCGGCTACGTCTTCCAGGAGGTGGGGCTCTTCCCGCACCTGACGGTGGCCGAGAACATCGGGGTCACCCCGCGGCTGCTGGGCTGGGACAAGGCCCGGATCGCGGCGCGGGTCGCCTCGCTTCTGGAGCTCGTCGCGCTGCCGGCGGACATCGGTGGGCGTGCGCCGTCCGCGCTATCCGGCGGCCAGCGACAGCGGGTCGGCGTGGCGCGCGCCCTGGCGGCCGAGCCGCGGCTGATGCTGATGGACGAACCGTTCGGCGCGCTGGACCCCCTCACGCGCGACGCGCTGGGCGCCGACTACCGTGCGCTGCACGAACGGCTGGGCCTGACCACGGTGATGGTCACCCACGACATGGCCGAGGCCGTGCTGCTGGCTGATCGGATCGTGGTGTTGAAGGGCGGGCGGATCCTGGCCGACGGCGCGCCGGCCGACTTGCTGGCCGCGACAAGCGATCCCGACGTGCGCGCCCTGCTCGAGGCCCCGCGCCGTCAGGCCGAGCGCCTGCGCGAAAGGCTGGGCGCATGAGCCCGCGCCTTCACGCCGCCTTCGAGCTGCTGCCGGAATACCTGGGCTGGCACGTGCTGCTGAGCCTCAGCGCGCTGGTGCTGGGCCTGGCCATCAGCCTGCCGCTGGCGGTGGCGGCGAGCCGCAGCCCGCGGCTGCGCTGGCCGGTGTTGGCCCTGGCGAGCCTGATCCAGACCATTCCGAGCCTGGCGCTGCTGGCGCTGTTCTATCCGCTGCTGCTGGCCCTGTCGGCGCTCAGCGCGGGGCTGATCGGAAAGGGCTTTTCGGCGCTGGGCTTCCTGCCGTCCCTGCTGGCGCTGACGCTCTATTCGGTGCTGCCGATCCTGCGGAACGGAGTGGCCGGGATCACCGGCGTCGATCCGGCGATCTCCGAGGCGGCGGACGGCGTGGGCATGACCTCGCGCCAGAAGCTGGTCCAGGTCGAGCTGCCGCTGGCCGCGCCGGTGATCATGGCGGGCGTGCGGACGGCGGCGGTCTGGACCATCGGGGCCGCCACGCTCTCGACGCCGGTCGGCCAGACCAGCCTGGGCAACTACATCTTCGCCGGCCTGCAGACCGAGAACTGGGTGTTCGTGCTGTTCGGCTGCGCGGCGTCGGCGGTGCTGGCTCTCGCGGCGGACCAGTTGCTGGGGCTGGTGGAGACCGGCGTGCGGCTTCGCCGGCGCGGGCTGGTGGCGGCGGGGCTGGTAGGCCTCGTGGTGGGCGCTGGGGCGGCGCTGGCGCCGCTGGCGTCGTTTGGCCACCACGCGGCCTATACCGTTGGAGCCAAGAACTTCTCCGAGCAGTACATCCTGGCTGAGCTGATGGCGGCGCGACTGGAAAGGGCGGGCGCCGCCGTCTCGCGCAAGGAAGACCTGGGCTCGGCGGTGGCCTATCGGGCGCTCGCGGCCGGCGAGATCGACGTCTACGTCGACTATTCCGGCACGCTCTGGACCAATGTGCTCGGGCGCACCGACAACCCCGGCCGCAAGGCGGTGCTGGACCAGCTCACGTCCGAGCTGAAGCGCCGCGACGGCGTGGTGGTGCTGGGGTCGCTGGGGTTCGAGAACGCCTACGCCTTCGTCATGCGCCCGGACCGCGCCCAGGCGCTGGGCGTCGCCAGCCTGGCCGACCTGGCCCGGGAGGCGCCGCGGCTGAAGCTGGGGTCCGACCTGGAGTTCCTGTCGCGGCCGGAGTGGAAGGCGGTGGACACCGCCTACGGGTTCGCGTTCCGCTCCGAACGCTCCTACCAGCCCACGTTCATGTACCGGGCGCTGGCGGCGGGGGACGCGGACGTCATCAGCGCCTTCTCGTCGGATGGACGCATCGCCGCCGACCGGCTGGTGGTGCTCACCGATCCCAAGGGCGCGATCCCGCCCTACGATGCGGTGATCCTGGTCTCGCCCAAGGCGGCGGCCGACGGGCGGCTGGTCGAGGCGTTGCGGCCACTGGTGGGCGGGGTCTCGGTCGAGGCGATGCGGGCGGCGAACTACAGCGTCGATCGCGACCAGGGGAAATCCACGCCGGCGGACGCGGCGCGGGCGCTGGAGCGCGCCATCGCCGCAAATTGAGGCGCGGCCCGCGACATCCACGCCTCAGGCGCGAACCCTGTTGCCGAAGCGTCATGCGCCCGTTGTAGGGTAAACGGAGTGTTTACGCGGGCCGGGGCCCGTCGTTGGGGGATTGGTTATGAGCTTCAAGGGTTTGGTCGCCGGAGCCGCGCTCGCGGCGCTGGGAACGGTGGCCTTCGCGGGGTCTGCGGGCGCCGCGGTGATCACCAACGGCACGATCAGTGTCGGCATCAACGACTTCGGGCAGCTGTACGACGCCTCGGGCGTGGGCTTCCGCCGTGACAGTGACGGCGTCGACATGATCGCGACCGATGCGCAGCGGGACTCCTGGGGCGTGAACGGCGACTACGCCGACGACGGCTTCTACGGCCTGAGCGGCGTCACCGCCGGCGCGTTCAGCTCGACGGCCGACAGCGCGGTGGCGTCGGTCACCACGGACAGCGGCTTCTCGGTCACCCAGACTTTCAGCTTCGTCGCCCCGAACATCCTGGCGATCGAGACCGACCTGACGAACATCACGGGCGGCGACCTGCTGGCGGTGTTCCAGCGCCTGGCCGAGTTCCACATCGACCGGCCCGGCGAGGAGTACGAGACCAATCCCTACAGCACCGGCATCCAGACGACGATCGTCGGCTTCGACGATGCCTCGACCTCGGGCGACTGGTTCTTTCCGTGCTGCCAGGCCGATCCCTACGACGGCGGCGCGGGCTTCCGCCTGAACCTCGGCACGTTGGCCGCCGGCGCGACGAAGAGCTTCACCTTCTACTATGGACTGGGCGACGCCAGCGTCGCGGACCAGCTGCAGGCGGCGGGCGCGAGCGACGTGATGATGGTCTCGAACCAGAGCGGCTCCTTGGCGGGCGGCCTGGGCGTGGCGGTCGCCGTGCCCGAGCCCTCCACCTGGGCGATGATGATCCTGGGCGTCTTCGGCCTGGGTTCGGTGATCCGCCGCCGCAAGGCCGCGCTGGCCTGATCCAGCCGCTGCAAGGCTGCGACGAAAAGGACCCCCGGCGGCGACGCCGGGGGTTCGTTCGTTAATGGCCTCTAGCCTTTCGTTAACCATGCCAGGGCAGATTGGGGCGTCGGCGGAGTGCGCCGCCCAATCCGTTTCTCACGAGGTCTTCCATGAGCGGCGCCGAGGTTCTGGACGTCGGGCGCGACGCGATCTGGCTCACGATCCAGATGTGCGCTCCGGTGCTGCTGGTCGGCCTGGTTGTGGGCGTGGGGATCGGCCTGCTGCAGGCGCTGACCCAGATCCAGGAACAGACCCTGGTCTTCGCGCCGAAGATCGTCGCCATCTTCGTCTCGCTGCTGGTCTTCCTGCCGATGATGGGCGCGCTGATGAGTGGCTTCATGCGCCAGATCGCGGCCCGCATCGCGGGCATGTAGGCGGGGAGGGACCGTCCCCGTGGAGTCCTACGCCACCGCCCAGCAGGTGTTTGCCGCCGGACTGGTATTCGCGCGCATCGGCGCCGTGATCATGGTGATCCCCGGCTTCGGCGAGACGTTCGTCCCGCCGCGGATCCGCCTGTCCTTCGCCCTGGCCTTCACGCTGATGATGTTCCCGCTGATCAGCCGCAGCGTGCCGCCCATCCCGGCGGGCGCGGCCGACCTGGGCGGGGCGGTGATCAAGGAGGTGCTGATCGGCCTGCTGATCGGCTCGATCCTGCGCCTGTTCATGACCTCTCTGGCGACCGCGGGCGAGGTCGTTTCGATGGCCACGACCCTGTCGTTCTCCCAGACCACCAACCCGATGCAGGCCCAGCCGTCGACGTCGCTGAGCACCCTGCTGGGGACCATGGGCCTGGTGCTGATCTTCGCCACGAATCTCGACCACCTGTTCCTGGCCGCGGTGGTCAATTCCTTCGACCTGTTCCCCTTCACGCGCGACGTGCCGGTGGCCGACGCCGGGCAGCTGGCCGTGCAGACCATGAGCAAGTCGTTCGCCCTGGGCTTCCAGCTCGCCGCGCCCGTGGTGGTCTTCTCGCTGATCTTCAACGTCGCCATCGGCCTGGTGGCGCGGGTGATGCCGCAGTTCCAGGTGTTCTTCGTGGCCACGCCGCTCATCGTGGTGCTGGGCCTGTCGATCTTCGCCCTCAGCATGGGCGTCATCGGCATCGTCTGGCTGGACCGCTTCCGTGAACTGGTCGGGACGTTCACCGGCACATGAGCGAAGCGCCCGAAAAAGACTCCAAGACAGAAGAAGCCACACCCCAGAAGCTTGAGAAGGCGAGGGAAAAGGGCGACGGCGTCAAGACGATGGACCTCGGACCCGCCATGGTCCTCGCGTCGGTATCGGGTGTCCTGATCCTGGCCGGCGGCTGGCTCGCGCGGAACCTGGCCGTCAAGCTCACGCCCTTCCTGGCGCATCCCGATTCCATGGCGCTCGAGGGCCACGGCGGCATGGAGATCATGCGCTACGTCGTGCTGGCCGCGGCCCCCGCCACGGTGATGGTCGCTCTGACCGCGGCGTTCGCGGGAACGAGCGCCAGCCTGATGCAGAGCGGCCTGCGCATGAGCGCGGAGAAGCTGAAGCCAGACTTCTCCAAGCTGTCGATCAAGAAGGGCCTGGAGCGGCTGTTCGGGGTCGATGGCCTCATGCAGTTCTTCAAGTCGGTGGCCAAGGTGGCGGTGATCTCGCTGCTGGTCTGGTGGGTCCTCAAGCCCGTCGTTCCGAAGTTCTCGTCGTTGTCCGCCCTCGACGTCGGCGCGCTGCTGCCATTCTGCATCGACGTCCTGAAACGCCTGGTGTTCTCGGTGGTCGGCGTCAGCCTGGCGGTGGCCGGGGCGGACTGGATGTGGCAGCGCCGCCGCTTCCTGATCCGCATGCGGATGACCAAGGAAGAGGTGAAGGAAGACTACAAGAACTCGGAAGGCGATCCGCATGTGAAGGCGCGCCAGAAGCAGATCCGCATGGAGCGCGCGCGCCGGCGGATGATGCAGGCGGTGCCGGACGCCACCGTGGTGGTGATGAACCCGACCCACTACGCCGTGGCGCTGAAGTACGAGCAGGGGCAGTCGGCCGCGCCGACCTGCGTCGCCAAGGGGCTGGACAGCCTGGCGCTCAAGATCCGCGCGATCGCGGAGGAAGCTGGCGTTCCGGTGATCGAGGACCCGCCTCTGGCCCGCGCCCTCTACGCCGCCGTCGACATCGACGAGATGATCCCGCCCGCCCATTTCGAAGCCGTCGCCAAGATCATCGGCTTCATCCTGGGGGCCGGCAAACGCCGGGCCTCGCACCGCTAGGTTCGCTCGCCGACTTTGGCCCTCTGTCGCTCTAAACCGTTGTGACACAATGCAGACCAACGATTCGCCGGAGGCGCTGACGCTCGCTATGGCCGAGCCGCCGTCCAAGACCCGCCACGTGGACCCGTTCACCGCGCTCGCGGTGTTCTTCTTCCTGCTCGCCACGGCGTTCGCCGTCGCGCCGGCGCTAAACGCGGGGCTCGAGACCCTGGCCGGCACGATGCTGCTGGTGGGGCTGGCGGGCGTGTGCTGCCTGGGCCTGTTCGTGCTGCGGGGCCCTGCCGAGGCGCCGGCCGAGACGGAGGCGGGCGGGGAGGCCTTCCTCGCGGCGTTGGACGAACCGGCCGCGGTGGTCGCGCCGGACGGGCGGCTGCTGATCACCAATCCCGCGTGGCGCGAAGCCATGGGCACGGCGCCGCGCCTGCCCAAGAGCGGCGCCGCGGCGTCCAGCCTGTTCGCCGCCCTGGCGACGGCGCGCCGGGGCGACCTGGGCCGGGCGATGGTCAAGACGGGCGGCCAGGAACGCGAGGCCCTGGTCTCGCCCTTGGGGCCGCGCCGCTTCCTGGTGCGGCTCACCGGTCGCGGGAACGGGCCCCTGGCCCTGCCGTCGTCGGCGCTGGACGTGCTGAACGCGGTGGCAGGCGCCAAGGCGCCGCCGCCCAAGGTGCTCGACGCCTTCGCCGCCGCCTCGCCGTTCGGCGCCGCCCTGCTGGACGGGGAAGACCCCTTCGAGGCCAAGATCGTCGAGGCGAACCCCGCGCTGGCGGCCGTGGCCCACGGGGGCCAGCCGGGCCAGACCTTCGGCGACCTGATCGAACCCGCCAGCCGGTTGGACGCGGCGATGCGCCTGAGCGAGGCGCGCGACGGCCATGCGCCGCTCGAGGTTCGCCTGGCCCACGACCCCACGCGGATCGCGCACCTCTACCTGTCGCAGAGCTCGGGCCGGTGGGTGGCCTATCTGGTGGACGTCTCCGAGCAGAAGCAGGTCGAGCTGCAGCTCTCGCAGAGCCAGAAGATGCAGGCTATCGGCCAGCTGGCCGGCGGCGTGGCGCACGACTTCAACAACCTGCTGACCGCGATCCTGATGCAGCTCGACGTGCTGTCGACGCGCCACCCGGTGGGGGACCCGTCGTACGAAGGCCTGAACGAGATCAAGCAGACCTCGATGCGCGCCGCGGACCTGGTCCGCAAGTTGCTCGCCTTCTCGCGCAAGCAGACCGTCCAGCGCGAGATCCTGGACGTGGGCGAGATGGTCTCGGAGTCCGAGGTGCTGCTGCGCCGCCTGCTCTACGAGGACGTGAAGCTGGTCACCGACTATGGCCGCAACCTGCCGCATGTGCGCGCCGACCGCGGCCAGCTGGACACGGCGGTGATGAACCTGGTGGTCAACGCCCGGGACGCGATCCGCAGCCATGGCGGCGGCGTCATCCGCATCCGCACCGCGCGCGTCACCCAGGAGGAGGCTCGCGGCCTGGGCTATCCGACCGCCCAGGGCGACCAGGCGATGATCGAGGTGTCCGACGACGGCCCGGGGATTCCTCCGGCGGTCAAGGAGAAGATCTTCGAGCCGTTCTTCACCACCAAGGCGGTGGGCGAGGGCACTGGGCTCGGCCTGGCCACGGTCTATGGCATCGTGAAGCAGTCCGACGGATGGATCGCGGTGGACTCCAAGCCCGGCGAGGGCGCGGCGTTCCGCATCTTCCTGCCTGTGCATGTGCCCAGCGCCGCGGAGGCCGCCGCGCCGCCGCCCGCGGAGCCGGCCGCGCCGAAGCGCCCGGCCGCGCGAGACCTGTCGGGCGCCGGCCGCATCCTGTTCGTCGAGGACGAGGACGCCGTCCGCGGCGTCGCGGCCAAGCTGCTGCGGGCGCGGGGCTACGAGGTCATCGAGGCGGCCAGCGGCGAGGAGGCCCTCGAGATCGCCGAGGAGAACGCCGGGCAGATCGACCTGATGATCTCGGACGTGGTGATGCCGGGCATGCAGGGGCCGGACCTCCTGAAACAGGCCCGCCAGTACCTGGGCGCCGCGCCAGTGATGTTCATCTCGGGCTATGCCGAGAGCGAGTTCTCGGACCTGCTGGAGGGCGAGCGCAACGTGTCGTTCCTGCCCAAGCCGATCGACATCAAGACCCTCGCCGAACGCGTGAAACAGGAACTGCAGAAGGCGGCTTAGGATATTTTAGATTCGACTTATATAAGTCGGTCTTGATATAGAACCTCCCGAGCGGAGGAGTGCTGCATGCTTTCGAACGCAATCGGAGCCGAGTTTCGAGACGTCGCCGACCGGACCTGGGATGGCCAGCCGGCCAAGGCGGTGGTCGCCGCGCGGGTCTACGAAGCCGATCCCCACGACCTGTGGGACGCCCTGACCAACCCCGAGCGGCTGCCGCGGTGGTTCTCGCCGGTCACCGGCGACCTGAAGCTGGGCGGGCGCTACCAGATCCAGGGAAACGCCGGCGGCACTGTGCTGCGCTGCGATCCCGGCGAGGCGCTGGACCTCACCTGGGAGTTCGCTGGCGCCACAAGCTGGGTGACCGTGCGCCTGGCGCCGGAGGGCGAGGGCACGCGGCTGACGCTGGAGCACATCATCCCGGCCAGCGACCTCGACGGCGAGCACTGGCGGAAGTACGGGCCAGCCGCCGTGGGCGTGGGCTGGGACCTGAGCTTCCTGGGCCTCGGCCTGCACATCGCCTCGGGAGGTGGGAAGCCGCCGGAAACCGATCCCGCCTGGGGGGCGTCGGACGAGGCCAGGGCGTTCATGCGGGGCAGCGCGGACGCCTGGGCCAACGCCCACATCGCGTCCGGCGAGGATCCCGAGACCGCGCGGCGGATGGCGACGACGACCGCGTCGTTCTACACCGGCGGCTGATGCATGCGTTCGACGTCCTGGGCGATCCCGTTCGCCGCCGGCTCCTGGAGCTGCTGGCGGAGAGCGAGCGGTCGTCCGGCGACATGAGCGCCATCGTCCAGGCGGAGTTCGGCATCACCCAGCCGGCGGTGTCGCAGCACCTGAAGGTCCTGCGCGACGCGGGCTTCGCGACCGTCCGGATCGATGGGCCGCGCCGGATCTACGCGGTGGAGGCCGGGCCGATGCGCGAGGTCGACGTGTGGCTGGACAGGTTCCGGATGTTCTGGACCCCCAAGCTGGAGGCGCTGGCCACCGAGGTCGCGCGTGGCAAGAAGCGGCGGGGCGAGGGCGCTTAGGCCGACCGCCCCGAGCCAAGCTTGTGTTTCCAGGGCGACCTCGGCATTGATCCCGCGTGTCCGAGCCGAACGCCCCCCAGAAATTCACCTACGCCCAGGTCTTCGAGATGGCCAAGGCCGCGGCGCATGAAGGCCGCTTCGCCGAGGCCGAGCGGATGTACCGCGCCCTCATCGTCGCAGAGACTCCGCCCGAGGTGATCCTGAACCTGGGCCTCGTGCTGGAGGACCTGGGCCGCTACGACGAGGCCGAGGCGTTCTATCGCGGCGAACTGGCGAAACGGCCCGCGGACCCGGCCTTCCTGAGGCGGCTGTCGTTCATCCTGCTGCGCAGCGGCCGCTACGCCGAGGGGTGGCCGCTCTACGAACACCGCATCCGGCCGGGGCAGAAGAAGCCGCAGCTCAGCTTCCCCGAGTGGATGGGCGAGCCAGTGGGCAGCCTGCTGGTGCTGCAGGAACAGGGCCTGGGCGACCAGATCATGTTCGCCCGCTATGTGCGGCCCCTGAAGGAACGCGACATCGAGGTGACGCTGACGGCGCGGCCGCCCCTGACGCGGCTCTTCCAGTCGCTGGGCGTGAATATCCTGACCGGCAGCGGCGAGGTTTCGATCCCTCGCCACGACGCCTGGATCCTGGCCGGCTCGCTGCCGTACCGCCTTGGGACGACGCTGGAGACCATTCCGCCCGCGCCGTACCTGCCCAGCGCGCCCGGTGGCGCAGGGATCGGCTTCATGGCCGCCGGCAGCGCGGACCATGTGAACGACCGCCACCGTTCCTTGCCCACCGACCTGGCGGACGAAATCCGGAGCTGGCCGGGTGTGCGCGACCTGTCGCCGTCGATCACCGGAGCCGCCGACTTCGAGGACACGCGCCGGATCATCGAAGGCCTGGAAGTCGTGATCTCGGTCGACACCGCGGTCGCCCACCTGGCGGGCGCCATGGGCAAGCCCTGCTTCCTGATGCTGCCGTTCAACCCCGACTGGCGCTGGCTGCGCGACCGTGCCGACACGCCCTGGTATCCGTCCCTGCGTCTCTTCCGCCAGCCGGCGGCGGGCGACTGGACCAGCGTCGTCGCCGATGTCCGCGCCGCCCTCTACGCCCACACGCGCTGACCCGACTGGCTCATGACCGACCCTCACGCCCATCTCCCGCCCGACGTCGTCGCGGCCATCAATGCCTCCTACGGCCTGGAGCAACAGGGCCGTTTCGACGACGCCATCGCCGCGCTGGAAGCGGCGCTGGGGCGGTTTCCCGGCGAGGATGAGGTGGCCTGGCGACTGGGCGTCCTGTTGATGCGCGAGGGACGGTTCGACGAGGGCCTGCCGCTGTGGGAGCGCCGTCCGATCCACATGGGGGGCCGCGCGGCCGGCAAGCCATCGTTCTCGTTCCCGGAGTGGGACGGCCGGCCGATCACGTCGCTGCTGATCCTGCAGGAGCAGGGGATGGGCGACCAGATCATGTTCGCCCGCTACGCCGCCTGGGCGCAGGAGCGGGGCATCGCGGCGGCGATCCTCTGCCATCCGCTGCTGGCCCGGCTGTTCGAACACCTCACCCCGGCCGTGCGAGTGATCCCGGGGCAGGGCCGGGTCGCGCTGCCGAACTGCGACGCCTGGGCCATGGGCCCGTCGATGCCCTTCCTTTCGGGCGAGCGGCCGTCGAGGGCCTATCTGGCCAGCAAGGCGGGCGGGGCCGGGATCGGCGTGATGACCGCCGGCCGGGTCGAGCACGTCAACGACCGCAGCCGGTCGCTGCCGGCGGAACTGGCGGCGCAGATCCTGGATTGGCGTGGGGCGCGGAACCTGGCGCCGGAAGCCACCGGCGCCGCCGACATGGAGGACACCCGCCGGATCGTCGAGGACCTGGACGTGGTGGTGACGGTCGACACCGCCGTCGCGCACCTGGCGGGCGCCATGGGCAAGCCCTGCTTCCTCATGCTGCCGTTCAACCCGGACTGGCGCTGGATGCGCGACCGCACCGACAGCCCCTGGTATCCGTCGCTGCGCCTGTTCCGTCAGCCCGCGCCGGGCGACTGGGCCAGCGTCCTGGCCGAGGTGCGCAAGGCGCTGGACGCCCGCGGCCACTGAGCGTGCTTGTGCGCCGGCCATCCCGGCGCGCAGGATGGGGACGGACCTGTCAGGAGATCCCCATGCGCGAGGTCGCCGAGCGCCGCCGCCTTCCCGCCGTCTCGGTCGGCGCTGCCGCCGTGGGGACCTCTGCGCTGGGATCGGCGATGCTGGGCGCGCTGGCCCTCGGCGCATTCGCGGTCGGCGCGGTGACCATCGGGCGGCTGGCGGTGGGCCGCCTCACGGTCAGGCGGATGCGCATACGCCGCCTCGAAGTCGACGAACTGACCGTGGGCCGACTGGTGGTCCGAGAGCGCGACTAGCCCACCGGGGCTTGCGCCGCGCGCGCCATCGCGCGACCGTGCCGTCAATCAGAAAGAACGGTATGGGAGGATGGCGATCATGGCGGGCGTGAACCCCAATGGGACGCTGAAGGGCAAGACCGCGCTGGTCACCGGCGCGAGCCGCGGCATCGGCGAGGCGATCGCCGTGCGCCTGGCGATGGAGGGCGCGAGGGTCGTGGTCTCGGCGCGCACGGCCGAGGACGGCGAGAGCAAGCTGCCCGGCACGCTGCACGACACGATCGACCGTATCCGCGCCCTGGGCGGGCAGGCCGCGTTTGTGAAGGCGGACCTGTCCAGCGAGGCGGATCGGGAGCGGCTCGTGGATGAGGCCGTCGGGCATTTCGGGCCCATCGACATCCTGGTCAACAACGCGGCGGTGACGTTCTTCATCCCGGTCGAGACCTTCCCGAAGAAGCGCTTCGACCTGATGATGGAGGTACAGGTCTGGGCGCCCTTCCACCTGAGCCAGCTGGTCCTGCCGTCGATGCGCGAGCGCAAGGCGGGCTGGATCGTCAACATCTCCTCGCCGGCGGGAATCCATCCCAAGCAGCCCTACAACCGCCGCGGCGGCGGGACGGTCTACGGCATGTGCAAGGCGGCGCTGGAGCGCTTTACCACCGGCCTGGCGTCGGAGGTCTTCGACGACGGCATCGCGGTGAACGTGGTCTCGCCCGGCCTGGTGGACACGCCGGGGGTGGCGGTGCACGGGCTGATCAACGAGCAGACCAAGGACAGAGTGCAGCCGATCGAGTTCATCGCCGAGGCGGTCTATCGGCTGGCCAGCGGCGACCCGAAGACGATGACGGGACGTATCGACTATGCCGAGCCATTGCTGAAAGAATTGGGGATCGCTCCCACCGAACTGGCCTGAGACCCATGATCGAACAGACGATCGACATCGCCACCAAGGACGGCAAGGCCACCACCTTCATCGTCCACCCGGAGCGGGACGGGCCGCATCCCGTCGTCCTGTTCTTCATGGACGCCCCCGCGATCCGCGAGGAGCTGCGAGACATGGCCCGGCGCATCGCCGCGGTCGGCCACTATGTGATGCTGCCCAACCTCTACTACCGCAAGGGCGTGCTGGAGCTGGCCGACCTGCCGCCGCTGCCGGAGGCCGAGGCCCGGGCGCGGATGTTCGACCTGATGGGCTCGATCAATATCGGCATGGTGATGGACGACGCCGACGCGCTGCTGGACTACGCGGGTCGCGACCCCGCCGCCAGCCGCGGCCCGGCCGGGGCTATCGGCTATTGCATGAGCGGGCAGTACGCGATCAACGCCGCCGCCCGTCATCCCGAGCGGATCACCTGCGCGGCTTCGCTCTATGGCGTGCAGTTGGTGACCGATCGGCCCGACAGCCCTCACCTGGCCGCGCAGAAGACCGGCGCCGAGCTCTACTTCGCCTGCGCCGAGCACGACACCTATGCGCCGCTGGAGATGGTGGAGGCGCTCGACGCGTCGCTGAAGGCGGCCAACGCCAACGCCGAGGTGGAGATCTACCACGGCGTCCACCACGGCTTCGCCTTCCCGCAGCGCGCCGTCTACGACAAGCCGGCGGCCGAACGGCATTGGGAGCGGCTGTTTGCCCTGTTCCGGCGGAATCTCAGGTAGGCGCCTGGGCGACCACCGGCGGGACCCAGCCGGGCTCCAGGGCCTTCTTCGGGTGGACGGAGCTGATCATGCCCATGAACGGCGGCCAGATTTCATAGCCGAGCAGCGTCTGCAGGCGGGGCGACATGGTCCGGGCCCGCTCGGGCGGGATGCCGAGGAAGAAGTTCTCCTGCGTCCGGGCCCAGGGCTCGCAGTACTGGTTGGTGAAGGCCAGGCGCGGCTTGTCGCTGCGGTTGGCGCCGCCGCGGTGGATGGCCGTGCCGGCCATGATGAAGCAGGCGCCGGCCGGGATCTCCATCGGGACCAGCAGCTTCTCCATCTCGTCATGGCCATTGGGGCGCAGCGCGTCGCCATGATCGCCCCACAGGTGGCTGCCGGGAATGACCTCGGTGCCGCCGTTCTCGGCGGTGAAGGCGTCGACGGCGGCGATCAGGGTCATGCTGATCGGCTTGCGCGGCCGGGGCTGGCGGTAGAAGCCGTCGTCGGTGTGGAGGTCTTGCGCGGCCTCGCCGGGGTTGATCTGGATCGACTGGCTGGCAGTGAGTAGGTAGCCCGGCTGCAGGAACCGGTCGAGCACCGCCAGGACGCGCGCGTCGGCGGTCAGGTCTTCAAACACCTTGGCGCGGGCGACCAGGGTGTAGATGCGCTCGGTGGAGAAACCTTCGAAGGCGTTCCGGCCATGATGCTGGCCCATGTAGGGCGCGAGCCCGTCGCGCACGGCCTGCAGCGTCGCCTGGTCCATGAAGTCGCGGATCACCGTGAAGCCCTGCTCGCGGATCTCGGCGGCGTGGGCGTCGGCGTCGAAGAATGCGGTGGATTTGTCCATCTCGCTCGGCCTCCCTATTCTCCAGGCATAGCACGCGAGGATCGCCGATGAGCCAGACCCTGAACATCCGCCGCGTGGCGGGCGCCCTTGGGGCCGAGATCTCGGGCGTGGACCTGTCGCAGCCGCTGGCCGACGACACCGTCGGCGCGATCAGGGCGGCGCTCACCGAGCATCAGGTAATCTTCTTCCGCGACCAGGACCTGACCCCGGCCCAGCAGGTGGCGTTCGGGGCGCGGTTCGGACCACTGAACATCCACCCCTACGTCGCCGGCATGGCCGAGCAGCCCGAGGTGATGGAGATCATCAAGGAGCCGTCCGACAGGATCAATTTCGGCGGCGGCTGGCACTCGGACATGAGCTTCCTGGAGACTCCGGCCATCGGCTCGATCCTCTATGCGGTCGAGCTGCCGGACTGGGGCGGCGATACGCTGTTCGCCAGCCAGGCAGCGGCGTTCGAGGCCCTGTCGCCCGGCCTGCAGAAGACGCTGGAGGGCCTGAACGCGGTGCACTCCGCCAGCCGCGAGTACTCGTCCCAGGGCCATTCGGCGCAGAAGCGCGGCTCGATGAACGTGGCCGAGGCCGACGGCTATGTCGGCGAATACGTCCACCCGATGGTGCTGGTCCATCCCGAGACCGGCCGCAAGGCGTTGTATGTGAACCCGGCCTTCACGCTGAAGATCGAAGGGTGGAAGACCAGCGAATCCAAGGCGTTGCTCGACTACCTGTTCAACCACTGCCGTTACGAGGCCTTCACCTGCCGCTTCTCGTGGCGGCCGGGCTCGGTGGCGTTCTGGGACAACCGGTCGGTCTGGCACTTCGCGCTCAACGACTACCCTGGCCAGCGGCGGCATATGCGCCGCGTGACGGTGGATCCGTGGCCCGCGGCGAAGGCGTCTATCGCGGCGGAGTAGCGAGCCACGCGTCGACTCCCCGCGCCGCCGCCAGCCCCGTCGCGAAGCTCGCCTGGAGGAGGTAGCCGCCGGTGGGGGCTTCCCAGTCCAGCATCTCGCCAGCCACGAAGACGCCGGGCCGGGCTTTCAGCATCAGGTTCTCATCCACGGCGTCGAGGCGCACGCCCCCTGCCGACGAGATCGCGCGGGCGAGGGGCTGGACGCCGGTCAGGCGGATGGGCGCGGCCTTGATCGCCCGGGCCAGTGGGCCGGGATCCGACGGCAGGTCCTTGCCGTGCGCTTCGCGCAGCAGGTTCGTCTCGATGGGTGAGAGCTTGAGCGCCTTGCGCAGGTGGTTGGCGAGCGACTGGCTTCCACGGCCCCGGCTCAGGCGGTCGGTGAGCGCGCCCGCGGTCATTTCGGGCCGCAGGTCGAGGGTCACCGTTACCGACCCTTCGGCCTCGATGGCGTCGCGGAGCGGGGCGGAGAGGGCGTAGAGGGCGCCGCCTTCCAGGCCGTAGCGGGCCACCATGGCCTCGCCGCGGACGGTGCGATCGCCGAAGGTGAGGGCGATCCCCTTGAGCGGCTGTCCCGCGAAGCCCTGCATCACCGGGCTCCAGGCGACGTCGAAGCCCATGTTCGCCGGGCGGAAGGGCGCGACGTCGCCCAGCCAGGCCGCCCAGCCGCCGTCCGAGCCCAGCTTGGGCCAGCTCGCGCCGCCGAGAGCGAGGATCGCGGCGTCGGGACGTTCGGTGGTCTCGCCGTCGGGCGTGCGGAAACGCAGCGCGCCTTCGTCGCTCCAGCCCAGCCACTCGCTGCGCGTGCGGATGGTCACGCCCAGGCCGGCCAACCGGCGGAGCCAGGCGCGGAGCAACGGCGAGGCCTTCAGGGCCTTGGGAAACACGCGGCCCGACGAGCCCACGAACGTCGGCTGGCCCAGGCTCTCGGCCCAGGCGATGAGCGCCGACGGTGGGAAGGCGTCCAGCGTCGGTCGCAGCCAATGCGCCGCCGGGCCATAGCGCGCGGCGAAGGCCTCGAAATCCTCGGAGTGGGTGAGGTTCAGCCCGCCCCGGCCGGCCATCAGGAACTTGCGGCCCACCGACGGCATCCGGTCGTGGACGGTGACCACATGGCCCGCCGCCGCCAGGGTCTCGGCCGCGAACAGGCCCGCGGGCCCACCGCCGATGACCGCGACGGCGGCCATGGCCTAGTCGGCCCCGGCCATCGCCAGCAGGGCGGCCAGGCCGACCGACATCCCCTTCAGGCTGCCGGGCTTGGCGACGTCGATCCACTCGTCCACGGCGTGCGCGCGGCCACCCACGCCACCGGATCCGATCGTCACCGCCGGGATGCCGAGGCTGATCGGGATGTTGCTGTCGGTGGAGCTGGCGCCCAGCACCGGCGTGTACCCCGCGGCCCGGACGGCGGCCGATGTCATCTGCACGATCTCGGCGTCTTCCTTGGTCGCGCCCGTCGGCCGCTCGCCAATCTGCTTGATGTCGGCGGTGATCGCCCCGGCATGGGTGGAGCGCGCCGCGTTTTCCGCCTTTACCGCGTTCTCCACGATCTGCAGGAATCGGCCGTCGACCTTGGCGAGCTCTTCCTTGCTCTCGGAGCGCATGTCGACCTCGAGCCAGATGGCGTCAGGGATCGAATTCACCGACGTGCCGCCGCCCACGACGCTGGTGGCGTAGGTGGTCTTGGGGTTGGTCGGGGTGACGATCTTGTTCATCTCGACTACCGTGGTCCCCATGGCGGCCATCGGGTTCACCAGGCCGTAGGCGCCGTAGCTGTGGCCGCCCGGGCCCTTGAAGGTGACACGGTAGCGCTTGGAGCCGACGGCGCCGAAGGTGACACGTTCGGCGCTGGTTCCGTCCATCGAGAAGAACGCTGCGATGCGGTCCTTATACTTGCCCTTCGAGAAGATGTAGCGGACGCCGCGCAGGTCACCGGGCCCTTCTTCGCCCACGTTGCCGACGAAGAGGATGTCCTTCCTGGTCTTCACCTTCCCCGCCTCGAGCGCGCGGATGTAGCCTAGCAGGACGGCCAGCGAGTGGGTGTCGTCGCCCACGCCCGGCGCGTGCAGCTTGGTCCCCTCGCGCCGAACCTTCACGTCGGTCCCCTCCGGGAAGACGGTGTCGAGGTGGGCGGCGATGACGACCAGCGGGGCGCCGGCCGGCCCGGTCCCACGGCGCAGGCCCATGACATTGCCCTCGGCGTCCATTTCGACGTCGGTCAGGCCGTGGGCCTTCAGCATGGCCATGTACGCTTCGGCCCGCTTCTGTTCCTTGAACGGCGGCGCGGGAATTTCGGTGAGGGTGATGGTGTCCTGGACGATGCGGTCGTGCTCGCGGTCCAGCGTCTTCATGGCTTCCTCGAAGCCCTGGCTCGCTCGGATGTCCGCGACTGCCCGCTCGGCGCGCGAGGACTTCGTCGCCGCGGCGGCGCCGGAGGCCAGGGTGAACGAGAGGATAGCGACCATGGCAGGCCGCGAGACGCGTAACATCGTGATGGAATCCTTGCGTGCGAGCGCCGCCATTTCAGCCGATCCCACCGCCCTTCGCTAGGGCGGAAGGGCAGGTTCAACCGCATTACCGGGAATTAATGCGACGATCCGTGCCCCGTCGCTTGCCGGGTCCGGGCCGCGACCTCTAAGCCTTCGCGTCACAATCGTGTAACGGGGAGGTCCGCCGTGCAGAACCGACGGCAAGTGATGTTGGCCGCAGGCGCGCTGGCCGCCCTGTCGTCGAGTGGCGCGCTGGCTCAGCCGAGCGGAGCCGAGGCCCAGCTCGCGACGTTCCTGGACGAGGTGTTCAAAGAGACCCTGGACGACAGCCCCGAGCTGGTCACCTCGCTGGGTCTCGACAAGGGCGAGCGCGCCGCCGCCAAGGCCCAGTTGCACGACGCCTCGCTGGCGGGCGTGGAGAAGCGAAAGGCGCGCAACTCGGACCAGCTCCGCCGGCTGAAGGCCATCGACCGCAGCAAGCTCTCGGGCATGGCGGCGGTGAACTACGACACCCTGCTGTTCGAACTGCAGACCACCGAGGACGGCAACAGGCGTTTCGCCTATCCGTCCGGCGGCAGCCCCTACGTCCTGGCCCAGATCTGCGGCGCCTGGCAGGAGGTGCCGGACTTCCTCGACAGCCAGCACACCATCGAGATCCGCGAGGACTGTCAGGCCTACCTCTCGCGCCTGGAAGCCTTCGCCGCGACCATGGACGCCGAGATCGAACGCGTGCGCCGCGACGTCGGACTGGGCGTGGTGCCACCGGACTTCGCCCTGACCGGCGCGCTCGCGGGGATGAAGGTGCTGCGGCAGCCGGCCGACAAGTCGACCCTGGTGAGCTCGCTTACGGGCCGCGCCAAGGCGAAGGGGATCGCAGGCGACTGGGCCGCCCAGGCCACCGCGCTTTACGACGGCAAGGTGGTCCCGGCGCTGGACCGCCAGATGGCGCTGCTGGAGAGCCTGAAGCCGAAGGCCAATCACGACGCCGGATGCTGGAAGCTGCCCGACGGCGACGCCTACTACGCCCACATGCTGGCGTCGCAGACCACCAGCCGCATAACGCCCGACGAGGTGCACAAGCTGGGCTGGGACGTGACCAAGGAGCTGTCGGCGCGGGCCGATGTGCTCTTCAAGCAAGTCGGCTTCACCAAGGGCACGGTGGGTGAGCGCTACATCGCGCTCTATGAGAGCAAGAAGGGCGTCTATCCCAACACCGACGCCGGCAAGGCCAAGATCATCGCCGACCTGAACCATGTGGTGCAGGCGATGCAGAAGCGCCTGCCCGAGCAGTTCGGCACGCTGCCCAAGGCGCCGCTCGAGATCCGCCGCATCCCCGCCGCCACCGAGGGCGGCGCGTCGACCCACTACGAGGGCGCCAGCCTCGACGGCAAGCGGCCCGGCGTCTACTGGCTGAACCTGCGCGACACGGCCGAGAGCCCGTACTGGTTCCTGCCCACGACCACCTATCACGAGGGCATCCCGGGCCATCACATGCAGATCACCCTGCAGCGTGAGGCCGACCTGCCGATGATCCGCCGGGTCATGGGCTTCGGCGCCTATGCCGAGGGCTGGGCGCTCTATTCCGAGCAGGTCGTCCAGGAGATGGGCGCCTACAAGGGCGAGCCGCTGAACGAGCTGGGCTACATCCACGACGCCCTGCTGCGCTCGGCCCGCCTGGTCACCGACAGCGGCCTGCATCACCTGAAGTGGACGCGAGAAAAGGCCATCGCCGAGATGCGCGGCATCGAGGGCGATCCCGAGCCGCTCGCCGCCCAGGAGATCGAGCGCTACTCCGTCTGGCCGGGCCAGGCCTGCAGCTACATGGTGGGCAAGGTCACCATCCTGCAGCTGCGCGAGAAGGCGAAGAAGGCGCTGGGGCCGAAGTACGATCCCCGCAAGTTCCACGACGCCATCCTGCTGTCGGGCTCCATGCCGCTGACCGCCCTGGAGAACGTCGTCGACCTCTATATCGCGAAGACCAAGGGTTGAGCACCACGTGACCAAGCACATCGACCGCCGCAGCTTCCTCGTCACCACTGCGGGGGCCGCGCTTGCGACCGCCGCGCCCGCGTTCGCCCAGGCCGGCTCCGAAGACGCCAAGCTTCGCGCGCAGCTCGACAGGATGTTCGAGCAGACGGTCGACGACAGTCCGCGGTTCGCCACCTCGCTGGGGCTCGACAAGGGCGCCCGCGCAGCGCTGAAAAGCCAGCTGGACGACAACTCCGCCGCGGGCAAGGCCAAGCGGCTGGAGCGCGCCCGCAAATGGGTGGGCGAGCTGAAGGCCATCGATCGGGCGAAGCTCTCGGCCGGCTCGAAGATCGACCTGGACGTCGTGCTCTACGCCAACGAGCAGGCCGTGCGGAACGGCGACAAGTACAGGTTCGGCGACGTGGGCGGGAACTTCAGCCCCTATGTCATCAGCCAGCGGGGCGGGGCCTATGCCAACGTCCCCGACTTCCTGGACAGCCAGCACAAGGTTGCGAACGCCGACGACGCGCAGGCCTATCTTTCGCGCCTCTCGGCCTTCGCCAAGGCGATGGACAACGACGTGGCCCGGCAGACGGCCGACGTGGCCGCCGGCGTCATCCCGCCCGACTTCGTCTGCGACCTGTCGCTGGGCCAGATGAAGGCGCTGCGCAACCAGCCTGCCGACAAGGTGATCCTGACCACCTCGCTGGCCAAGAAGGTCGCGGCGGCGAAGCTGGAGGGTGATTGGGCCGCCCGCGCGCAGAAGATCGTCGAGACGGAGGTCTATCCGGCGCTCGACCGCCAGATCGCCGCCATGCAGGCCGTACGCGCCAAGGCGAAGCCGGACACCGGCGTCTGGGCCCTGCCGGGCGGCGAGGCCTACTACGCGGACGCGGTTAAGGCCTCGACCACGACCAACTACTCGCCGGAGGAGGTCCACCAGCTCGGCCTGACCCAGGTGGCCGAGATCGGCGCGCGGCTGGACGCGATCCTGAAGGCCCAGGGGCTGACGCAGGGCACGATCGCCCAGCGGCTCATGAAGCTGAACGAGGACCCCAAGCAGGTCTATCCGGCCACCGACGCCGGCCGCGAGCAGATGCTGGCCGACCTCAACAAGGACGTCGCCGACCTCTACGGCCTGCTGCCGAAGGCGTTCAACACCCTGCCCAAGGCCAAGGTGGAGGTGCGGCGCGTGCCGGTCTTCATCCAGGACGGCGCGGCGAACGGCTACTATCAGTCGGCGGCCCTGGATGGCTCGCGGCCGGCGGCCTTCTACATCAACCTCAAAGAGACGGGCGACTGGCCGCGCTACAACCTCAAGACCCTCGCGGCGCACGAGACGGTTCCCGGCCACCACCTGCAGATCGCCCTGGCCCAGGAGAGCAGCCGCATCCCCATGATTCGCCGGGCGGGCTTCGGCTTCTCGGCCTTCTCGGAAGGTTGGGCGCTGTACGCCGAGCAGCTCTCGGACGAGTTGGGCGCCTACGACGGCGATCCCCTGGGCCAGGCGGGATACCTGCAGTCGCTGCTGTTCCGCGCCGCGCGCCTCGTGACCGACACGGGCATCCACTACAAGCGCTGGGGCCGGGCCAAAGCGACGCAGTACATGGTCGACACCATCGGCAACACCGAGAGCCGCGCGCAGCGCGAGGTCGAGCGCTACTTCTCCTCGCCCGGCCAGGCCAACAGCTACAAGGTCGGCCACACCGTGTGGGCCAAGGTGCGCGAGGACGCCCGGAAGAAGTTGGGCGCCAAGTTCGACCTGAAGGCCTATCACGACGCCGTCCTGCTCTCGGGCGCCATGCCCCTGACGGTGCTCGAGCGGCACGTACAGGACTGGGTCGCCTCGCAGGCCTAGGGTCGACACGCCCGGGTAAAGCGACTTCCATACTGCCCAAATGGAAGCGCGGGAGGACGGTATGGCGACGCTGAAGCGCGACGACGGGGTCAGCCTCTACTACGAGGTCCACGGGCAGGGACCGGTGCTCCTGCTGACCCACGGCTATTCGGCGACCTCGCAGATGTGGGCGGGGCAGGTCGGCCCCCTCAGCCAGGACCACACGCTGGTCACCTGGGACATGCGGGGCCATGGCCGGTCCGACAGTCCGGAAGATCCGACGCTCTATTCGGAGGCCGCGACGGTGGCCGACATGGCCGCGTTGCTGGACGTGGTGGGCGCCACGCAGGCGATCGTCGGCGGCCTGTCGCTGGGCGGTTACATGTCGCTCGCCTTCAACCGCGTGCATCCCGAGCGGGTGCGCGCGCTGCTGATCATCGACACCGGCCCGGGGTACAAGAACGACGAGGCGCGAGAGGGCTGGAACCGCAACGCCATCCGCACCGCCGAGCGCTACGAGACCGAAGGACTGAGCGTGCTGGAGGCCGGCAGTGCCGAGCGCCGGACCGCCCGACACACCAGCGCCAGGGGCTTGGCGCTGGCGGCGCGCGGGATGCTCACCCAGCGCGACGCCGGCGTGATCACCTCGCTGCCGGGCATCGGCGCGCCGTCGATCGTGGTGGTGGGCTCGGAGGACACGCCGTTCCTCGCGGCCAGCGACTACATGGCCTCGAAGATCCCGGGTGCGAAGAAGGCGGTGATCGAGGGCGCCGGCCACGCGGCCAACATCGACCGGCCGGAGGCGTTCAACGCGGCGATCCTCGGCTTCCTCGGCGATCTGCGAACCCGCGCTTAACCTTGGCCGTGGCAGGATGCCGGCGCGATGGCCATGGAAGTCGTCAACGGCTACGTCTGCAGGAACTGCACGGACGTAGAATACGCCAAGAAAGGCGTGGACCCGGCCCATCCCAAGGACGGGCCGCAAGGCGCCTACGCCGACGGCAAGACCGATGAGGCGAAGACCAAAGGCGCGAGGGCCGAGTTCGGTCCGGCCGTCACCTTCGGCGGCCAGCTGTCGTCGCCGACCTCGCAGCAGAGCCCGCCCGCGCCCTACGCTCCGGGCGCTGCGGTGAACCTCTCCGCCTGACCGCGGACTCGTAACTTGTGACGTTCTGGGTCAACCTCCCGGCAAAGCTAGCCCGGGGAGGGACGCCGGATGCGTGTGCGCGTAGCTTTCATCGGAGCCCTGAGCCTCGTCGCCGCTAGCGTGACGGCCGGGCCGGCCGCCGCCCAGCACGACATGTCGAAGATGGCGCCGATGAGCATGGGCTTGCCGCCCATGCCCAGCATCTACGGCGGCCAGGCGGACAAGCCCAGGGCGCCGGTGTTCAAGGACCTGGGCGCCCACCGCATGACGATCACCGCGAATGCGGAGGCCCAGAAATTCTTCGACCAGGGCGTGAACCTGATGTTCGGGTTCAACCACGCCGAGGCGATCCGCTCGTTCCGCGAGGCGGCCAGGCTCGATCCGAACTGCGCCATGTGCTGGTGGGGCGTGGCCTTCGCGCTGGGCCCCAACATCAACCTGCCGATGCAGGACGACGCGGTCATCCCGGCGTGGATGGCGATTCGGAACGCCCAGACGCTGGCTCCGAAGGCGACCCAGAAGGAGCAGGACTGGATCGCCGCGCTCGCCACCCGCTACGCCGAGAAGAAGTCCGCCGACCGGGCGGCGTTGAACACGGCCTTCGCCACGGCGATGGGTGACCTCTCCCGCAAGTATCCGGACGACGTGGATATCCGGACCTTCTGGGCCGAGGCGATGATGGATACGCAGCCCTGGGACTACTGGCAGGCCGACGGGGTCACGCCCAAGGGCAACGGCGGCGAAATCGTCAGGACGCTGGAGACGGTCATGGCCAAGGCGCCCGAACACCCCGGCGCGCTGCACCTCTACATTCACGCGGTCGAGGCCTCGACCACGCCGGAACGAGCCGAGCCGGCGGCGGACAAGCTGCTGAAGCTGATGCCGGGTTCGGGGCACATCGTGCACATGCCCAGCCACATCTACTACCGGGTCGGCCGCTATGCCGACGCCTCTGCGGCCAACGAGGTCGCCGCCAAGCTGGACGAGGACTATGTCGCCGCCTGCCGGGCGCAGGGCTTCTATCCGGCCGGCTACTACGGCCACAACATCCACTTCCTCTGGACTTCGGCCGAGATGGAGGGCCGCTACCAGACCGCGCTCGACGCCGCGCGACGACTAGTCAAGGCGGTGGATGCCGACAAGGTGGCCCTGCAGCTGCCGCCGGCCGAGGTATACACCTTCACGCCGGTGGTCACCCAGCTCCGCTTCGGAAGGTACCGCGAGGTGCTGGCCGAACCGCAGCCCGACAAACGCCTGGTGCTCGACAGCGCCATGTGGCTCTACGCCCGCGCCTCGGCCGAAGCCAACCTCGGCGACCTGAAGGCCGCGCAAGCCGACCGCGCGAAGCTCGCGGCGCTGCAGAAAGCGAACTTCACGCGCTACGACGCTTTCGGCATGCCGGTCGCCCAGATCGTGCAGGTGGCGCTGGCGGCGGTCGATGGCGAGATCGCGCGGAAGGCGGGCGACCTGCCCGGCGCGGTGGCCCACTTCCAGACGGCGATGCAGCTGGAACGGGCGCTGCCCTACTACGAACCGCCCTACTGGCATCGGCCGATCGCGCACCTGTTGGGCGCCGCTCTGCTCGAGGCTGGCAAGCCCGCCGAGGCCGAGGCGGTCTACCGCGAAAGCCTGCACCACTACCGCCGCGACGGCTGGGCGCTGATGGGCCTCGCCAAGGCGCTGCAGGCTCAGGGCAAGACCGCCGAGATGCAGAAAGTGGGCGCCGAGTTCGGCGAGGCCTGGCGGCGGGCGGACACCCAGATCGCGACCTCGCGGCTCTGAGCTAGAACCACCCCGCCTGCTTCAGCGGCCCTGCGTTGCTGCGGCTGATCGGGACGGTGAGGCCGCACTTCAGCTTCGCCTCGCCGCGGCCGCGCAGCCAAGTGACGTCGTCGATGGCGTCGGCGGCGATCCACCATGAGCGGTGTGTCTGGAAGCCCGGTGCGGCGGCCAGTTCCGCCAGGGCGTCGCCGAAGCGGGCGGTGATCAGTTCGTCGCCGGCGTCGGTGTGGACGCGCAGGTAGTGGTCCTCGGCCTCGACCGCGAACAGGCTGGCGGCGCGGCGCTTGGCCGACAACCGCTGCCGGAACGTCTCGGTGGGGTCGGTCTCCGGCTCGGGAGGCGGCGCGATGGCGGGGGCCTCGGCCTGGGCCCAGGCCAATTGGCGCAGGCACATGGTGGCGATGCAGATGATGAAGACCTGGAAGGTCGGCTGCCACAGGTTCCGCCAGCCGAGCCATTGGCCGAACATGAAATGGTTCACCAGGCCAACCAGCACCGTGACCGGCGGCGTCATCAGCACGCTGGCGGCGACCAGCCGGAGCCAGAAGTGATCGACCCAGCGGCGCAGCGGCTCGTCCACGGCCACGCCGATCATGCCCCCGCCCACCATGCACGCCAGCCAGTAGATCAGCCGCCGGCCAAGCGGGTGCTCGGCCGTCCCATACGGCCCCAGGAACGCCATCACCACGCCGACGGCCGTCCATAGCGCCAGGTCGGCGGTCAGTCGGCGGACCCAGGGCGGGGCGGTCAGGGCGGGCATCGCGTCTCGCTGCAGAGTCGTTCGCGCGACACTGCCACGACTGGCGATTCCGGGTCATCCGTTCGCGCAGGATTGGCGCCATTCGCGAGAACGCCCCTGGGCGGAGGGGGAGGCGCAGGTCATCCGTTGGCCGTCACCGACACAGACGGACCCCGACATGACCCGCCGTATCGCTCCCGCCCTGTTGGGCCTGGCCATCTTCCTCAGCGTGGCGATCGCGATCTTCTCGTATCGCTATCTCAGCCCGAATGGCCCGCTGCAGGCGCCGAACATCACAGGCAATCCGTTCGCCATGCCGTGGCTCGTGGTGCACGCGGCCGGGGCCGCGACGGCGCTGCTGGTCGGCGGGTTCCAGTTCATCCCGGCGCTGCGCCGGAACCGGACGCTGCACCGCTGGCTGGGGCGGGTCTATGCGACCGGCTGCATCGTCGGCGGATTCGCCGGGCTCGGCCTGGCGTTCGGCTCGACGGCCGGTCCCATCGCCGGCTGGGGGTTCGGCCTCCTGGCCGTCATCTGGATCCATGTGACGGCACAGGGCTGGCTGACCGCCCGCGCGGGTCGCTTCGACGAGCATCGCCGCTGGATGATGCGCTCGTTCGCCCTGACCTTCGCGGCGGTCACCCTCAGGCTCTACATGCCGCTGGGCGATCTGGCGGGGCTGGACGGCTTGCCGGCCTATCGCGCCATCGCCTGGCTTTGCTGGATCCCCAACCTGCTGCTGGTCGAGCTGTACCTGCGCCGGGGGCTGGCGCGCGCGACACCCGTCGTCGCCTAACGCCACACTGCTGACATCGCCCTGTCAGCAGCCCGGGCGTTGAATGGGGGCGAACGGAGGCGCTCCCAATGACCGACCTGACCTTCTACACCCACCCGATGTCCCGCGGCCGCATCATCCGCTGGATGCTGGAGGAAGTGGGCCAGCCCTACGACACCAAGATCCTGGGCTTCGAGGATTCGATCAAAAGCCCCGAATTCCTGTCGGTGAACCCGATGGGCAAGGTGCCGGCCATCAAGCACGGCGACACCGTGGTCACCGAATGCGGCGCGATCTGCGCCTATCTCGCCGACGCGTTCCCGGAGGCCGGCCTGGCGCCCGCGCACGGCAGCAAGGATCGCGGCCCCTACTACCGCTGGCTGTTCTTCGGGGCCGGTCCGATCGAGCAGGCCGTGGGGCTCAAGGCTCTGGGCGTCGAGATCCCGGCCGAGCGCGAACGGATGCTGGGCTGCGGGTCGATGGACCACGTGCTGGACGCCATCGAAGGCGCGCTGGACGGCCGCGATCACGTGGCCGGCGACACGTTCACCGCGGCCGACCTCTACCTGGCCTCCCACCTGGGGTGGGGCATGCAGTTCGGGACCATCGAGAAGCGGCCGAACTTCGAGCGCTACGTCGAGCTGCACGACAGCCGGCCGGCGGCGAAGCGCGCGGTGCAGATCGACGACGACCTCATCGCGAAGGCGCAGCCGCAGCCCGCTGAATGAGGTCGAACCGGGTTCCGTAGAGGTCCTCGAACACCGCCACGGTTCCATAGGGCTCGTGGCGGGGCTCCTCGAGGAAGCGGACGCCGGCGGCGCTCATCCGTGCATGGTCGCGGGCGAAGTCGTCGGTCTCCAGGAACAGGAAGACGCGTCCCCCAGCCTGGTCGCCCACGGCCCGCGCCTGCTCCCCCACGGCGCGGGCCAGCAGGAGGGCGGCGTCGGACCCCGGCGGCCGCACCACGACCCAGCGCTTGCCGCCGCCCATGTCGGTGTCCTCCACGAGGTCGAAGCCGGCCATGCGGACGTAGAAGTCGATCGCCTCGTCGTACTCGCGAACGAGGAGGGCGGTGAGGGCCAGGCGTTGCATGCGTCACGCCTAGCCCGATTCACCTCAGGCCCCCGCCCGCGCCTCCTGGGCGGCTTCCTCGGCCAGGCGGCCGTGCAGCTCGCTCATGTGGTCGAAGTCGGCTTCGAAAGCCCCCAGGCCCTGCGTCAGGCCGCGCAGCTCGGCGATCAGGTCCTGCCGCTCGCGTTGCGGCAAGTAGGCCTCGATGCGTTCCCAGCCGCGCCAATCCTCGCGAGGGCTGAGCCCCAGAATCTGGCCCCGCCGGGCGGTCAGGGCCGAGGTCACGTGACTGGCGCTGTTCGAGGGCGAATAGACCGTCAGCTTCTCGATCGGCTCCAGCAGCACGGTGCCCACCGCCTTCAGCGCCTCTTCGATGCCCAGGCGCCCTGCGGTGCGGAAGGCCATTTCCGAGCTGTCGACGGCGTGGGTCATGCCATCGGTGAGCGTGACCTCCAGGTCGGTGACCGGGAACCCCAGCGGACCCTTGGCGAGGCCGTCGCGGACGCCGGTCTCGACGGCCGGGATCCACTGCTTGGGCACCGCGCCGCCGACCACGCGCGACTGGAAGACGAAGCCGGAACCGCGAGGCAGCGGCTTCACCTCGATTGTCACGTCGGCGAACTGGCCATGGCCGCCGGACTGCTTCTTGTGCCGCGCCCGCTGCGTTGTCCCGCGCGCGACGGTCTCGCGATAGGGCGTCCGGGGCTGGACAGTGTCGATCTCGACGCCGTAGCGGCGCTTCAGCCGCTCCAGCGCGAGCCGCACGTGGCCTTCGCCCTGGCCGGCCAGCAGCACCTGCCGCTGCTCGGCGTCGTGGGTGAGCGACAGGCCCGGGTCTTCCTCCACCAGCTTGCCCAGCGCGCCCGACAGGCGGACGTCGTCGTTGCGGTTCTTGGCCATCAGGGCCACGGCGAACAGCGGCGGCCGGGCCCTGGCGGCTTCCTTCACCACCTGCGGCTGGCCGGTGGTGGAGAGGATCTGGCCCGCGGCCGCCTGGTCGACCTTGCCGATGGCGGAGATGTCGCCCAGCGGCGCCTCGGCGATCTTTTTCAGCGACGAGCCCTGCACCTGGCTGAGACCGCCCGCGCGGCTCCTCGTGCCATCGGTCATGACGAAGTCCGCGCCGTCGGCCAGCTTGCCGCCGAAGACGCGCGCATAGGCGAGCTTGCCGGACTGGCCGGCGTAGGCGGCCTTGAGCACATAGGCGCCGCTGGTGATGCCGATCCGCGCCGCGGCCTTCTCCACTGGCGGCGTCTCGTGGCGCAGCGCTTTCAGCAGGCGGCGGACGCCGAAGCCGTTCTGGGCCGAGCCGAAGAACACCGGCACGATCAGGCCGTCGTTCATTTCGCGGACCAGGTCCGAGAAGACGGCGTCGCGGCTGGGCTGGACGTCGGACAGGAGCTGTTCCAGCAGCTCGTCGTCGAAGTCGGCGATCTGCTCCAGCATGTGGAAGCGCGCGTCGGCTTCCTGCTGCTGCAGGTCGGTGGGGATGTCGACCAGTTCGCTGGGCTTGCCGGGCCGGTAGACGAAGCACCGCTCCAGCGCCAGGTCGATGTAACCGGTGACCTTGTCGCCGCTCCAGGTGGGGATCTGGCGCGCCACCAGGGGCGCGGACGACACCGGGGCCAGGGCTTCCAGGAGCTCCTGCAGCGAGCCGCGGGCTTGGTCGGTCTTGTTGATGAAGAGGGCGTGGGGCACGCCGAGACGCTCGAGTTCGCGCAGCGTGGGCTGAAGCAGGACCGCCTTGGCCGGATCTGGCTCGGCGACCACGATGGCCAGGTCGACGGCCGGGAGGGCCTTGTCGATCTCGCAGCAGAACTCCAGCGATCCGGGGCAGTCGACGACCACGTAGCGGTCGCCCATGAACTCGAAGCCAGCGAGGTTCAGCTCGACGGAATGGCCGCGGGCCTTGGCCTCGGGACTGCTGTCGCCCACCTCGCCGGGGCGCACCGCCTGGCCGGTCGCGGCTTCCAGCAGGGCCTCCATGAGGGCGGTCTTGCCGGCGCTCGTGGGGCCGACGAGCGCCAGCGCTCGAACCGACCTCGTGTCTCGGATTGCCATGGTCGCGTTCTCCCATCACCGAAGGCGCCGAGGGCGCCCCGCCATGCGGGAGGTCGTGGCGCCCATGCGCGCGGTTGTGAGCGGTCGCGGACCAGTGTGGGGCCGGTCGACGCCGCCCTTACGGGGAAACCCTACGCCCCAAGTTTTGCGGGGCGCGCCTCAAGAAGTCGTGAGGGCGGAGGGCTGAAGAGGCGTTCTCCTCGCCCTACGGGTGAGGAGAGTCTGCCCCGAAGTCAGCGATCCAGGGCCGAACGGATGGCCAGCGCGCCGGCGCGGGCCCGGCCGCGGGCGGCGATGCTGCCCTCGTCCGCCGGGGTCTCGCGGGCGCGGCCGTAGAGCCAGCCCTGGGCGTAGTCGACGCCGGCCTGGCGCACCGCTTCCTCGGCGTCGGTGGTTTCCACCATCTCGGCCAACGTACGAACGCCTAGCTCGCCACACATGTTGACCAGATGCTTGACGAAGGTGGCCTCGCGCCCGCCGTGCTGCAGGTCGCGGATATAGCGGCCGTCGATCTTCAGCAGGTCCAGGGTGAGTTGCTGAAGGTAGGCCAGCGAGGCGGCGCCGGCGCCGAAATCGTCGAGGCAGACCTCGCATCCGGCCGCGCGCAGGCTCTGGATGCGGCGGTCGGCCTGGGCCAGGTCCTCGACCGCGGCGGACTCGGTGAGTTCGAACATCAGGCGGCCCTTGGCCCACGGGCGGCTCTTCAACATGGCGAGCACGCCCGAGACGTAGCTGTCGCTCATCAGGCTGCGGCCCGAGACGTTGACCGCCAGCACCAGCTTCGCATCCTTCTGAAGGGCGGACAGGGTCTCCTCCAGGATCGCCAGGTCCAGCGGCTCGATCAGATCCATCTCTTCCGCCATGCGGATGGTGGGGAACGGACTGCCGGTCGAACCGAAGCGGACCAGCACCTCGTGATGGTGCAGGGCGCCGTCATGCAGCGACACCACCGGCTGGTAGGCCAGGGTGAAGCGCCGGTGCTTGATCGCGGCGCCCAGCTGCCCGGCCTTGGCCAGCGTCGCCTGCATGGCGCGGTCGAGGGCCTGGGCGAGGTCGACGGGCAGCGGGCGGGTCAGGCCATCGTCGAGCACCTGACCGAGGGCGAAGCGCAGGGCCTGCGCCATCTGCTTGGGACGGGCGACGCCGGTGAGCGGCATCGAGGTCGCCTCGGCCGCCACGCCGTCAACGCCCGCGCTGGCCAGCACGCGTTCGATCCGGTCGGTCAGGACCTCGGGCGCCTCGTGGCTGGCGTGCACCAGGGCGTAGCGGTCCGGGCCGACCGCGGTGGCCGCCTCGCCACGATAGGCCTGGGCGCGCAGGGCGCCCGCCAGCAGCGCCTCCAGCCGGGCGGGGTCGCTCCGGGCCATCGGCGACTGCGACAGACCGGTGAACTCGATAAATGCAAGATCCAGGGCTTCGGACGAACCTGCCAGGAGTTCGGTGGCGCGGCTTTCGAAATTCTCGCGGCTCTGCAGGCCGGTGGCGCCGCCGGCGGTGGCCCGGGACAGCGCGCAGGAGATGGCGCCGCCGTTTTGCGGCAGGCGGACGGCGGTGAGGCTGGCGTAGCGGCCGCCGCCGGCCACGCAGGCCACCACCGGACCGGCGCGCGTGCCGTCGCTGAGGCCGGAGAACAGGGCCTGCACCATCGCCTCGTCGTCGGGGCAGAACAGCGACTGCCAGGGTCGCCCCGCCATCGCGCGGTCGGCCACGCCCAGCACAGCCTCGCCTGCACCCAGCGCGAAGGTCACGCTGCCGTCGACACCGACCTCGACGAGGAGGTCGGCGGCGGCGAAGCCGAAGGCCAGGAAGCGGTGCGGTGTCGACAAGATAACTTTAGTCCCCGGAAGGACTTAGGCTGCGGCCCAGGCGCTTAAGATCGCGTGTTCGCCGATGGACATCTCGCGAGGCGGAGAGGTCGAGTCACCCAATTTGGGGGCCTCAGGCGTCGGCCTTGGCCCGCCGGAGCATGCGGCGCCGCGTCTCCAGCACCGTGTAGAGGCGTTCTCGTTCCGGCTCGCCAACCGGCAAGGCCTCGCGGCCGTGGGGCAGCTCCAGGTCCTGCTCGGCTTCGGCGGCCATCCGCTCCATGCCTTTTGGATCCACCCGCCACAGCGCATGGATCAGGTCCGCCACGAGGAGTTCTAGTGTGGCGACGCGGGCCACGAGATCCCGCTTGCTGGTGGAGACATCGTCCGACATGCGATGGTTCCAGACTTTCCGGCCGTGGGGCGGCCGGCAAATTGGGGAGAGAGTGCTTAAGCTTTCGATAGCAGCCTAAGGAAGCATGACGGAAAAGTTGAGTCGCACACAACCGGAACGTCCGACGGCGCGCGTTCTCCTGTTCGATGCCTACAATCGCATCCTGCTGATGAAGGGACGCCTGCCCAGCGCGCGCGACCGGCCGGGCATCTGGTTCACGGTCGGGGGCGGGGTGGAGGCGGGTGAAACCTACGCCCAGGCCGCGTCGCGCGAAGTACGCGAGGAAACGGGCATCGAGGACTTCATCCTGGGGCCGGTGGTGTGGCTCCGCGAGGGCGTGATGCTGATGCCCGAGCCGACCCTGTTCAAGGAGCAGTACTTCGTCGCGCGCTGCGAGGGCGCGGATCCGAAGCGCGACGGCTGGCAGGCGAACGAGCACGAACTGATCGACGACATCCGCTGGTGGACGTTGCCCGAACTGCTGACCACGGCGGATCGGGTGGTTCCTCCAGGATTCGTCGGTCGCCTGCCGCCGATCATCAACGGGCGACTGCCCAAGGAGCCGGAGCGCATTCCCTGGAAATGACCGGTCACGCTACTGTCGCGGCGATTCATTAGGACCACGCCATGATCGCCGCCCTGCTCGCCGCCGCCGCCGTGTCCGCCGCCTGCGATCTGGAGGCGCCCTCGGGCAAGCCGGGATGCACCCGCGCCGCCGTCGACGCCCTGCCCATGAACGCCCTGCAGGCCATCGGCACGCACAACAGCTACAAGATGGCCATCGCGCCCAACGAGATGGCGGCGATCCGCGCGGTGAACCCCAGGGAGGCCGACGGCCTCGACTACAGCCATCCGCCGCTCAGCCAGCAGCTCGAGGCCGGCGCCCGGCAGCTCGAGATCGACGTGGCCTACGATCCCGCGACGGGGCTCTACGCGACTCCGCTCGGGTTCAAGATGGCTGGCGCCAACGCCGTGCCTTACGACTTCTCCGCGCTGAAGCAGCCGGGGCTGAAGGTGCTGCACGAGCCTTCGGTGGACTACCGCGCGGTCTGCCAACTCTTCACGGCCTGCCTGAAGGAGGTCCGGGCCTGGTCGAAGGCGCATCCCGACCACGTGCCGTTGCTGATCCTGATGAACCTGAAGGAAGGCGGCATCGGCCTCCCGGGCGCCGTCAAGGCTCCGGTGTTCGACGCCAAGGCGATGGATCAGGTCGACGCCGAAATCCGCTCGGTCTTCCCCGAGGCCGAGTTGATCACCCCCGACCAGGTGCAGGGCAAGCACGCCAGCCTCCGCGAGGCGGTCGCCGCCGGCGGCTGGCCCCGGCTGAAGACGGCCCGCGGGCGGGTGATGTTCGCCCTGGACGCCCCGCCGAGCCAGGTCGCGATCTATCGCGGCCAGCGCAAGGTCCTAGAAGGCCGGGCGGCCTTCGTGAACATCGAGGAGACCTCGCCGGCCGCCGGCTACATCACGTTGAACGAGCCCCAGGAACTGTCCGAGCGGATCGCGGCGGCGATCAAGGCGGGCCTCCTCGTGCGCACGCGAGCCGACGCGGACACGCGGGAAGCCCGCGCCAACGACACCAGCCGCCAGACGGCGGCCTTCGCCTCGGGCGCGCAGTACGTCTCGACGGACTACATGAGGCCCGACACTCGCTTCGGGCCCTACGTGGCGAAACTGCCGGGCGGCGGCGTGGCGAGGCTCTCTCCGGTCCAGCCCTAGGAGCTGGGCGCGACGGCCACTTTCTCCTCCAGCGGCGGCGCGGTCGCGGGCTGCGCCACCGCCGGCGTGGCCGCCGTGTCGGCGGACGGAGGAGCCTCGGCGACAGTCACCTCGGGCGTCTTGTCCTTGCCGAACAGGCCCCGGCCGATGGTCTTGCCGAGGAAGCTGCCGGCGAACTTGCCGACCGGGCCGGCCACGGCAGCGCCCGCCGCCCCGCCGGCGACACCGACCGCGATCGTGCCGACCTTGCCTCCCAGGCCGCTGCCCTCGTCCTTGGGCGTGATGATCGGGGCGGCCTTCGTGGGCTCGTCGGGCAGGGCGGGGTCGACCGCATCGGCCACGGGGGCCGGCGCCGGCTTGGCGCTGACCGGAGGCGGGGCCTCGACGGTAGGCTGCACGGCGGGCAGCGGCGCCAGCGTCGGCGCGGCGGTCACGTCGACCGGCGCGACCGTGGTCGGATCGGCGCCGGCCGGCGGCAGGGCGAGACTTGGGACATCCTGCGCGATCGCAAGACCCGGCAAGACCAGGGCGGTGCTGACGGCGAAGGGCAAAAACGCACGCATTCTCAACGCTCCGCGAGGATCACCTCGAACTGAGCGCCTTCAACGCGTCGGAGGCCGGGCGGTTCACGCCGGCCGAGGTTCGGAGGGCCCATCCGGGGATGGGCCCGCCTGTAAGCTTAGCCGCTGACCTTCAGGTTGGTCGCGGAGGTCTTGCCGCTGCGACGGTCCTGCTCGAGGTCGAAATTCACCCGCTGGCCTTCATTCAGGCCCGACAGGCCGGCCTGCTCGACCGCCGAGATGTGGACGAAGATGTCCTGGCCGCCACCTTCCGGCTTGATGAAGCCGAAGCCCTTGGTGGGGTTGAACCACTTCACTTCGCCCGTGCCGGAGCCGGAGACCACGCCGCGCGGACGATCGCCGCCGCCGCCGCCGCCGCCGCCGAAGCCGCCGCGGCCACCGC
>NZ_JBMDKU010000025.1:0-36985 GCF_057809855.1 Phenylobacterium sp. FG114
CTCAGATCAACCCAGGACTCTCGTTACGACTGGATGAGAAACGGGGGTCACGTCAATGGTCGCACCCGTGAAGCCTTCGTCCGGATAATCGCGAAATGGGATCGCGTAGATGCGCTGGGGGACGCCGCCGAGCGACATGATTTCGGTTGGAATCCGCTGGAGCTGGGTATCGGTCATCGCTTGGTTCCGGAGCAGGATCGTCGGTGTGTAGAGGACGCGCCACTCGCGCTCCTCCTTGAACGACGGATGTTTGGTCGACTGCACCGCAAAGCGGAACGCAGTCACCACCATGTCGTGGACGAACTGTCCGCCAAACGACTTGAGCGTTTCGATGTTGGCTTCAATCGACGCGACAACCTCTTCGAACGGTGCCCGATAGTCGTCGACTGTCGCGTAGACCACAGGGCTTGAGTATGCGTTCAGCGCGTTACTCTCGCTGAGGAATGGGCCGTTGTTCAGGATGAAGGCTACGCCGTCTTTGGGCGCGTACGCGCGCCACATCGAAAGCCGGCCAAACGCATCTTCGTGCCCGGCGTCGTGTTCGGAAAGCGACATCAGGTAGGTTTCCGCGAGGACGTCGACGACCTGGGCGTTGAAGTTCTCCTCAAGGATTTCAGGCAGATCCTCCTGGATTCGTTTGAGGGCCTCGCTCAGCCGCTTGCCCGCGGCTCCCTCATACGCGGTTCGCAGGCAATCCAACCCGTGGCGAACCTCCGAGAAGTCGTTCATCAGGCTCGAATTTCGCAGCAGCATCCGCTCTGAGCGTAAGATCTTCAGCGCGGTGTCGGCCGAGGTGTAGTGCGCGAAGCGCTGCCGGCTTGTACGGATGCGGCCCATCTCGCGCACGGCGTGCGGCATGAAGATCTCACCGATCTTGCGGGGATCGAAGGTCATGCGACCGACATAGCACAGCTCGGGGGCGTCGAGCCGCGGATGCGCTTACGCACACCCGCTTCTCGCGGGCAAGCCGCCTGACCTGGAGGGCTGGAGCTTGACGTCTCTCCGGTCCCGAAGCGGACCTCCCGAGCGTCACCTCAGAGTCACTTCCGGTGAAAGCGATTGGCTCGCTTGAGCTTCGCCCTCCCACCCCTCCCGGACCTTGATCAGGTCCGCATCCCGGACGCGACGCTCACCTCGACGGCCTCGCACCCTCCCGCCAGGCGCGCACGAAGCCCTCACCCGTCCTCGTCGCTGCGCAGGCGGTATCCCACGCCGGTCTCGGTCAGCAGCAGCCGCGGGTTCGACGGGTCGGCCTCCAGCTTGTTGCGCAGCTGCGCCATCAGCACGCGGACGTGCTGCGCCTCGACCGCGGCGTCGGGCCCCCAGACCAGGGCGATGATCTGGGCGTGGGTCAGCACCATGCCGGCCTGCCGGGCCAGCGCCTTGAGGAGGTCGTACTCCCGCGGCGTGAGCCGCATCTCCTCGCCCTCCAGCCGCACCCGCCGGGCGGCCAGGTTGATCTCCAGCTCGCCCGAGCGGAACACCGGCTGGGGCGCGGCCCGGCGCGCGCGGTTGCGCAGGCTGGCCCGGATCCGCGCCAGCAGCTCGTCGATCCCCACCGGCTTGTTGACGAAGTCGTCGGCGCCCAGGTCCAGCGCCGCCACCTTCTCGGCCTCCTGGTCGCGCGCCGACAGCACGATGATCGGAACCTCCGACCACTCCCGCACCCGGGCGATGACCGCCTTGCCGTCCATGTCGGGCAGGCCGAGGTCCAGCAGGATCAGGTCGCAGGGCGCCGCCGCCGCGCGCGCCAGGGCCCGCGCCCCGGTCTCGGCGTTTTCCACCTGATAGCCGGCGGCGCGCAGCGACGGGTTCAGCCAGCGGGCGATCTGCGGTTCGTCGTCGACGAGCAGGATGGTGTCGGTCATGGGGGTGTCACCGGGAGCCTGAGGTCCACGCGCAGGCCCCCGGCGGCAGCCTTCGCCGCGCGCACATGGCCGCCCATCCCCTCCATCAGGCCGCGGCTGATGGCGAGGCCCAGGCCCGTGCCGCCCAGCTTCTCGGACGAGGATGTGCGGAAGAACTTCTCGAAGATCCGCTCCAGATCCGCCTCGCGCACGCCCGGCCCGCGGTCCTCGACCGTCACGCACAGCTCGCCGTCCTCGCGGCCGACCTTCACCGCGACCGGCCCGGCGGCGCCGGCGTAGCGCAGCGCGTTGTCGATCACATTGCCCAGCGCCTGTTCGAACAGCGCCGGGTCGCCCGAGGCCTCCGGCAGGCCGGGCTCGACGGTGACCTCCACGGCCGGCCCGTGCCCGCGCAGCCGCCGCGCCACCGTCGCGCGCACCACCTCGGCCAGGCTGAACCCGATCCGGCGCAGCGGCGACCCGCCCGCCTGCAGCCGCGTCATCTGCAGCAGGTTCGAGACGAAGGCGTCCAGCCGGGCGGCTTCCTCCTCGATGGTGGCGGCCATGTCGCGGCGGGTCTCCAGGTCGAATTCCTCGGCGAACCGCCGCAGGCTCGAGGCCGACCCCATGATGGTGGCCAGCGGCGTGCGCAGGTCGTGCGACACCGACGACAGCAGGGCGTTGCGCAGGTCTTCCGTCCGGGCCCGGGTCTCGGCCTCGGCCTTCGCGGCGGCCAGGCGCGCCCGCGCGATGGCCGCCGCCCCGGTGTCGGACAGCAGCTCCAGCGCCGCCTGCGCCTCGCGCCCGATCCCCGCGCCCCGCCAGCTGGCCACGCCGAACGTCTGCTCGCCGGCCACCAGGGGGTGGAAGCGCCAGCCCGCCGCGTTCTCGGCCGCGTCGGCCGAGTCCCGCACCACCGCCGAACCGTTGGCGAGCAGCCGCAGCCGTTCGGCCAGCCGCTGGCGGATCACCGCCTCGTCCGCCAGGGCCGAGAATTCCCGCGTCGCCTCCAGCAGGAAGGCGGTGGTGCGCGCCCGCGCCTGCGTCGCCCGCCGCTCCTCCCGCACCCGGCCCGCCAGCAGGCAGGTCAGCACCGACGCGGCCAGGAACAGCAAGAGCGCGTTCATCTCGTCGATCGAGCCCAGCGAGAACTCGTAGGGCGGATCCACCAGGTAGAGGTGCGCCACCAGCGCCGCCGCGGCCGCCACATAGCCCGGCCCGACGCCCAGGTAGAACGCCGCCAGCAGCACGCTCGACAGGAAGATGCTGGTCAGGCGGCTGGTGCCGGTCACCCGCGAGAAGGTGTCCGCGATCACGCTCGCCGCGGCCACGATGGCGACGGCGCCCGCATAGCGGATCAGGGTTCGCAACTTGGGCGGCAACGGGGTTCCTGCACGTCTGGTCCGACGCTCATACCCAACCCGGGCGGGATCGGGACTTATAGGTTTCATATACTTGCCCGCGAAGGCCCGGCTCGCGCATCAGGGAGCGGCGGGGGCGTGCTGGTCGGGCAGGGCGGACCCCATCCGCCCGCTGGATCCCCCATCCCCAGGTCCGGCCAGGCGCCCTCGCATCCCTCCCGCGTCCGAGATTGCCATGACCCTGCTTGCCGGCGCTCCGGCTCCGATGTTCAGCGCCCCGTCGCACGTCAATCCCAGCTTCGCCTTCGGAAGCCTCGGCGGCCGCTACATCCTGCTGGCCTTCCTGCCGGGGCCCGGCCCCGAGCTGGACGCCGCCGTCGAGCTCATCCAGCGACACAAGGCGCAGTTCCGCGACGACGAGCGGCTGTTCTTCGGCGTGCTGCCCGACGAGGCGACCTATCGCGCGCGCGCCGCCGACAAGCCGCCGCTTCGCTGGTTCGGGGACTGGAGCGGCGAGGTCCGCCGGCTGTTCGGCGCGGTGGACGCAGGCGGCGGCGTGCAGCCGCAATGGGTGGTGATCGATCCCTCCCTGCGGGTGCTGGGCACGGCGCCGCTCCACCAGGGCGCCCAGATCGTCGCCCACGTGCTGGGCCTCGGGCACCCCGACCGCCATGCCGGCGTCGCGCTGCATGCGCCGGTGCTCATCGTCCCGCGGGTCTTCGAGCCCGCCCTCTGCCGCCAGCTGATCGAGCTCTACCAGACCCAAGGCGGCGCGCCCTCCGGCGTGATGCGCGAAGACAATGGGCGCACGGTCGGCGTCCTCGACGACTTCAAGAAGCGCCGCGACGCGACCGTCGACGAGCCCGACCTCCTGGCGCAGGTGCGCGGGCGCATCCTGCGCCGCCTGCTGCCCGAGATCGAGAAGGCCTTCCAGTTCAAGGCCACCCGCATCGAGCGCTTCATCGTGGCCTGCTACGACGCCCGCGAGGGCGGATACTTCCGCGCCCACCGCGACAACACCACCGGCGGCACGGCGCACCGCCAGTTCGCCGTCTCCATCAACCTGAACGCCGAGGAATTCGAGGGCGGCGATCTGCGCTTCGCCGAGTTCGGCTCCCGCACCTACAGGCCGCCCACCGGCGGGGCGGTGGTCTTCTCGTGCAGCCTCCTGCACGAGGCCACTCCGGTCACCCGCGGCACGCGCTACGCCTTCCTGCCGTTCCTCTACGACGACGCGGCGGCGGAGGTCCGGCGGCGCAACCTGCACCTGCTCAACCCCGACTCGCGCCCCGAACTCCCGGCGCTGCAGCCAAGCTAAAAACTTATAAGTTTCTTACGATTGCCGCCAGGCCGGCGCTCGGCGATCTCCCTCCCGACACCAGGAGAGTTGGGGACCGACCTTGCGCCACGACACGCTGCAATACCTCTGGGCCGACGCCGACAACGCAACGGACGACGCCCCCGCGTCGCGCGCCGTCCTGCTGGCCGACGGCGAAGCCCTGCCGGCCGTCGACGGGACCGCCGCCCCGGAATATGTCGACGCCGCGCAGATCCTGCGCGACCGCCCCGACGTCTACGCCGCCTTCTACCGGGAGTACTACGGGCCGAGTAACGACCGGAATTCCGACGCCTGGGCCGACCGCGTGGGCGGGACGACGCCCGAGGACTACGCCCTCTACTGGTACAAGACCTACGCCTTCTTCGAAGGCTACACGCAGGCGGGCGGCGGCGGCCAGGGCGCTCCGGCCGAGGACGCGGGCTTCCAGGGCCGCACCACCCTCGACGGCGTTCCGCTGGCCAAGATCCTCGCCGACCGGCCCGACGTCTTCCAGGCCTTCTTCACCGAGTACTACGGCGCCGGCAACGACCGCCATTCCGACGCCTGGGTCCAGCGCGTCGGGGGGACCACGGTCGAGGACTACGCCAACTACTGGTACAACGCCCACGGCAAGATCGCCGGCTACGTCCCCTCGGCCTCGCCGCCCGCCGCGCCGACCGACGGCCTGCCACCCGAGCCCACCGACCCCGCGCCGACCGACGAGCTTGCGCCGCTCATCGACGCGGACCCTCCCGTGGACCGCGCCGATGCGCCCGCCGACCCCTTCGTCTATTCCGACCCGGAAGCCCCGATGCTCCCCCTCGGCCCCGGCCAGTCCCTGTTCGACCCCGATCCCTTCGCGACCTGAGCCGGCGGCGCCCTTCGGGAACGCCGAAAGTCGGAGGCAAGCCGGCGGGCGGGGCCTTGGCCTCCGCCCGTGCTTCCGCGCGCCCCCAACTCCCGGCGCCCGCCCCCTTTGTAGACCATCCGGTCTAATGGCCTCGGCGCCGCCGCTCACCTAGCCTCCGAAGCGGGGTCGGACGCGAACGTCCGAGGGCGCTGGAGCCAATCCATGCATCGAAGAGCCGGCCGCGCGCCGGTCTCGGAACCGCGCGATCCGCGGGCGTCGATCGACGCCTGAAGGTCGACCGACACCTCCAGCGCACAGCTGGACACCTCAGCCAACACAGTCATCGGGGTATGGAGTTCATGAAGACGCATCTTACCGCCGCCGCGCTCGTCTGCGCGATGGCCTCGTCCGCCGCGACCGCGCAGACCATGGCCGTCGGCGTCAATGTGGGCACGCCGGGCGTGGGCCTGCAGGCCTCGGCCAAGGTCAACGACCTCATCGTGGTTCGCGGCGCCGTCGACGGCGTCAGCATCAGCCGCGACGAGGACTATTCCGACATCAACTACGACGGGAAGGCCAAGCTGCTCACCGGCGGCCTGTTCGCCGACCTGCATCCCGGCGGCGGCGCCTTCTTCGTCTCGGGCGGCGCCTATGTGGGCAAGCGCAAGATCAACCTGCGCGCCCAGCCTACGGCGGCCGTGGACATCGGCGGCCAGACCTTCACGCCGGCCCAGGTCGGGCGGATCGACGGCGAGGCCAAGCTCTCGAACTTCCAGCCCTTCGTCGGCCTGGGCTTCGACAACACCTTCGTGGGCGAGCGCGGATGGGGCTTCCGCGCCCTGGCCGGCGTGTCGTTCAGCAAGCGTCCCGACGTGGACCTCGCGGCCTCGGGCGGCACGCTGTCCAACGACGCCAACTTCCAGGCCCGGCTGCGGGCCGAGGAGGCCGAGGCGCGCGATGACGCCAAGGACTTCAAGTACTTCCCCGTGGTGCAGGTCGGCCTGACCCGCCGCTTCTGATCGCCTCAACCCTGAGCGCCGCCGGCTCATGGAGGCTCGGCGGCGCGAACGGAGGATCTCATGGCTACCTTGACCGCCGGCGCCGCCGGCATCGACTTCGACGACCTCGTCGTCAGCGACCTGCTCCTGGGCGACGTGACCGTCGCCACCGCCAACCAGTTCACCCTGCGCGACGGCCCCTGGCTGGAGGAATTCGGCGGCCAGTTCACCTACGCGAACGACGCCATCACCGGGGGAACGCTCACCAGCTGGAAGGAGAGCCTGTCCGGCCAGACGGTGTTCGAGGTGAAGGGCTTCTCCCTGCCCGTCACCCAGTTCGTCACCTGGGCCACCACCAACAACAACGAGGCCGCCAAGTCCGCGATCCTGGGCGGTAGCGACACCATCGTGGGCTCCGGGGCCAACGACCGGATGCGCGGCTACGCCGGCGACGACACGATCGAGGGCGGGGGCGGCCAGGACTATCTGCGGGGCGACGAAGGCGCCGATTCCCTCTCCGGCGGGGCGGCCTTCGACGACCTGAACGGCAACATGGGCGCCGACACGGCGGCGGGCGGTCTCGGCGACGACTGGGTCGTCGGCGGCAAGGACAACGACCTGCTGTTCGGCGACGACGGCGACGACATCGTCTACGGCAATCTCGGCGCGGACACCTGCAACGGCGGGGCCGGCGCCGATCTCGTCCGCGGCGGGCAGGAGAACGACAGCCTCGCCGGCGGCGCCGGAAACGACTGGCTGTCGGGCGATCGTGGCGACGACACGATCTCGGGCGGCGCCGGCGCCGACATCTTCAACACCTTCGGCGACGCGGGCGTCGACCGCGTGCTGGACTTCAACCACGCCGAGGGCGACCGGGTGAAGATCGAGCCCGGATCCACCTACGCCACGGCGCAGGTCGGAGCCGACGTGGTCATCACCCTCAGCGGCGGCGCGCAGATGACGCTGGTGGGCGTGCAGCTCAGCAGCCTCGGCGGCGACTGGATCTTCACCGGCTGAGGTGGAGAGCGCCCCTCGGCCGAGGATTCGATTCAAAGGCCGGGGGGCGTGACCTTCGTTCAGGTCGGTCGGGCCCGACGCCGATGCGGGCTATCGCTCCCCGTCGGACCCGGGCGCTCCAACCTCCTCTCCCCCCGCGGAGCGAGAGGGGAGAGGGTAGGGAGAGGGGCGACGCAGGCCTGGCGGCTTGCAGGACGGTCCAGCCATGACCCACCTTCGGTCCCATGGCGACGTTCAAGACGCTCAAGGACACCACGCCGCGAGATCGCGCCCGCGCACCGCGCCGCGAGGACACCGAGGCCGAAGCGCGGCTGTGGTGAAGTTCTGACGCTTGGTCGGATGCTGCCATCTGTCCGGCCAAGGTCGCCTTTCCGGTCAGAGGCCGGAGACCGGTCTCGACCCTTAGCGGTCCTTGCCTGATGTTCCTTCGCGACGAATTTGGCGGGCACGTCTCACATACGCAGTGGCGAACACGGCACCTGCGCCACAAGCGATCAGAAGCCAGGCAATAGGCTCCTGCAGCCCACCAACGATGATGAGTATCAGGACGCCGAAGAACAGAAGCCCGACGACAATACCGGCGGCCATGTAGCCCAGTAGCTTGCTCACTGCCGCCCACCTTGCCGCTCGTCCAGGTGAAGCTTCGTCAGATTTCCCAGTGCCCGCAACCCACCCATCGCCGACGTTCGCGCGTCCGCTCACGGCGCGGGCGACGAGGGTCAGCTCCGGGGGGCCAGCGCCCTCGCCCGAAACCGACCCTGTGTGGACGCTAGCGCTCCAACCTCCTCTCCCCCCGCGAAGCGAGAGGGGAGAGGGTAGGGAGAGGGGCGACGCAGGCTTCGGCGCTTGCAGGACGGTCCAGCCATGACCCACCCTCGTCCGCATGGCGACGTTCAAGACGCTCAAGGACACCACGCCGCGAGATCGCGCCTGGACGCCCATCCCGGACGTCTCGACGCGAAGAGGTGAGTGTCGTCTCGGTGCCCATGAGCGGAACTGGGCATCCCTGCGGAGAGCAGACATTCCGCCCGAGCAGCCGCCCAACAGGTGGGTGGAGAGGGAGTCCGCCACTGCGCATTGTTTTCATGCTGCTTTTCTCGTACTTGGCCGGGTTCCCGTAAATATTCCCACAAACTGAGGGAGGCGTTCGGGTTCGAGGTGGACCCTTGCCGACCACGTCGGCGCACAAGGGCGACGCGGACAGTGGCTCCCCCCGACTGGATCCAACGCTGGGCACAGCGTACTTTGACGGATTCCTGATCTGCCGATTTACCGCTAGGGTTGAGCCTGATGATTCTGGGTACTAACGCACGCGAGCCAACCGCCCCGGCTGCAGATCATCCGATTTCAGATCTGCTCCACGGTGATTCCTTGGCGCACATGCGCACCCTCCCGCGTGGGCAATATCGGCTAATCATCTCGTCGCCACCCTATAATATGGGAAAGCCCTATGAGCGAGACGACTCGAGAAGCTTGGCCGAGTACGTAGAATGGCAAGGTCAGATAATCGAACAAGCGTGTGAATTACTGACTGCCGATGGAAGCATATGCTGGCAGGTCGGAAATTTCGTGCGCGAGGGCGCGTTAATACCGCTCGATATCGCTCTATACGAACTCTTTTCGATGCGCGGGCTCAAACTTCGTAACCGCGTAATCTGGCGCTTTAATTTTGGCCGCCATCAGGACCGCCGGTTCTCCGGCCGCTACGAAACGATCCTCTGGTTCACGAAATCGGACGAATACAAATTCAACCTCGATCCCGTGCGCGTGCCTCAGTTGTATCCGGGCAAAAGGCATTCCAGCTCAAAAGCCGGAAAGGCGGGATTGCCCAGCGGCAACCCAAAAGGGAAGAACCCATCTGACTACTGGGAATTCTCCGCCGAGCGCGACTTCATTGAAAATCCCATCTGGGATTTGCCGAACGTGAAGGCAGGGCATCCGGAGAAGACAAGCCATCCCTGCCAGTTTCCTATCGAGCTTGCCGAGCGCTGCATTCTAGCGATGACCGACGTCAACGATTGGGTGTTGGATCCGTTTGTAGGGACCGGCTCTGCCCTCATTGCTGCGGCGAAGCACGGCAGGAATGGAACAGGTATCGACAGAGACCTGAGCTACCTCAATCTCGCCCGGGACCGGGTAGTCGCTCTTCACAAGGGCGAATTGCCAATGCGGCCATCAGGGAAGCCCGTTCGGCGGCCGCTCAGCACGGAGAAAGTAGCGCAGCGACCACAGGAGTGGGCTGCGGAATAGTAGGCTGTGCAGGGGGGCGCAATGAGTCAGGAAGACGAGCCGGAGAGCGAGCCCCAAGCCGCAAGTGCGCAAGGCGCGGACGGGCCAACGAAAGAAAAGAAGAAGGGCGTGAAGGCCAGCTCCGCCAAGGGTAAAAAAGGCAAAAAGGGGAGGGCCAAGAGGCCTAGCGCTAAGACCAAAAAGACGCCCGCGCAACGCGCTCAGGAAAAGATGGTCCGAGCGATATTCGAAGGCGCGGGATTCAAGTCGGTACCAGAATTGCGCGACGTTGAATTCACGTTCGATGGCGCGACTTGCGATTTCGATGATATTTTCATTCTCGACAATGTCGTGGTGCTCGCGGAATACACGGTGACGAGCGCCGAGGCTAATAAGCATCTTAAGCACAAGAGCATAGTCTTTCAGAAGATCGCCGATAATCCGGAAGCCTTCATTGCGTTCATGAAGGATAGCTATAAATCCTTCGCGTCAGCCTACGGCTCCAAATTTTCCCCAAAACTAACAGAGGTTCGCGTCGTATATTGCCCAAAATATACTCTGGAAGAGGGGGTGAAAGATCTCATACCCTATGTGGACTATCTAGAGTTCCCGGTTGCGAAGTATTTTCAAAACCTCGCGAGGATCATTCGGAGATCGTCGCGCTACGAGTTGCTTGAGTTTCTCCGAATTCCCTACTCGCGCTTCTCCGAAAATATATTCTCCGGGGGGCAGAGTTCTAGCGAACACCGCGGCTCGATCCTCCCTGAGGATTTCTCCAATTTCGGTAAGGGCTACAAGGTCGTTACCTTCTACGTGCAGCCAGAGATGCTGCTGGAGCGAAGCTACGTGCTGCGGCGCGGCAGTTGGCGCAGCAGCTCGGCCGCTTATCAGCGCATGATATCCCGTCAGAAAATCGACCTTGTCCGTCGCTATCTCACGACAGAACAGCGGGCATTTATCAACAACATCATCGTTACGTTGCCGCCAGAGACGCGACTCCTAAAAGAGGACGGCCACACGCTCGATCCAGCGATAATAAGTACGACAGAGCCCGCAATCATAAAGATCCCGAAGTCTTTTAATGTTATCGGGCTTATCGATGGTCAGCACCGAGTATATTCCTACTATGAGGGCGGCCCGCAGGAAGACAAGGTCGCCGCGCTCCGTAAGCAGTTAAATCTCTTAGTAACGGGCGTTATCTTTCCGGATAAGATAACTGCTGCGGAGCGCTCGAAGTTCGAAGCCAATCTGTTTCTAGAAATCAATTCCAATCAGACTAACCCCAAAACAAATCTCAAGCACGAGATAAACGTAACGCTAAAGCCCTTCCTAGCGGAATCGGTTGCGCGTCTCGTACTCAATTCTCTGAACGAGAATACGGGTGCGCTTCAGGATTGGTTCGAGCGATATTTCTACGACCAGGACAAACTCAAGAATACGAGCATTGTTCTTTACGGCCTCAAGCCTTTGGTGTCTCTAAGCTCCGAGTTCCCGCTATTCAACGTCTGGAAAAGCGACAAGCGCGACGACCTAAAAAAGGAGTCTGACTTGGCGCTCCTTTCTGAGTATGTCGAGTTCTGTCGCGCGGAAATCAATAGCGTTTTCTCTGCGATCAGGCAGATCATATCTAACGATCGATGGACGACGGATAAGACCAAGGCCGACCGGTTTCTAACGACGGTCAACATAAACGGCGTCCTCCTGCTTATAAGGCGACTTGCGCGGGAGGGCATGCTCGGGTCTAGGGATTATTACCTCGATAAGCTTAGCGATATCGCGTCTTTCCCATTCTCCACCTACGGCTCTAACCTATATGCCCAAATGGCCGACGACCTTTTCGATGCTTACTTCGGGAGTGGCGATAAGGCCGATGACTCGCCACCGAAGGGAGAGTCCGCCTAGCACCGGCCGCGCTCCTCGCATGTCGAAATCGACCGATCCGATGCGCTCGGTAGCGCGCATCGAAGACGGACTATCCGGCCTTCCGATAAGCTTGCGGCGTTGGCAGCGTGTAGGACACAATGCCGGGGCTCAGTCGGGACCGCCGTTAAGGCGACCACAGATACGCGGGCAATCGCGAGTCCCAGAGCAGACGCTCCCAACGTCGCCTTCGAGTCACTTCCGGCGAAAGCGTTTGGCTTGCTTGAGCTTTGCTCTCCCACCTCCCGCTGACGTCCGGCATGTCCGCTTCACGCCCGGAAGACGGACTGACCATGGCGGCCAATCACGCTGGCGGCGGAGGGTCGGCCCGTTGGCCGCCGACACGTCAGCGCGTCTCGGCGCGCGCCGCGGTCTCGTGAGCGAGGCGGAGCCGTCCCTCAAACGCTCACAAAATCTCCCCATCCATGTCGCAAACCCATCCTCTCGTTCGTCCTATGCCCAGAGCCGCTTGAGCCGGAGGAGAGGACGATGGTGAGCCCCCAGATCATCGAAGGCGACTACCGGGTCGTCGCGATCACCGACGCCCCTCCGCCGAGGGCCGCGCGCCCCTCGCCCAACCGGCGCCGGGCGGCGGCGCGGATCGTCGTGTGGAACGTGGTCGGGATGGCCGCCGTGGTGGCGCTGCCCTTGCTGTTCTGACCAGGGGCGCCAGCGCGCCCGCCTCGGTCAACGTTCCCTATTTGTTCTTGACTTCGGTTGTCGTCGTCCCCATACTCCCGCGTGGAGGCCCGTGACCTGCGCCCTTGGCCGCAGCACCTCACGCGCGGCCCAACCGCAACCATTCGAACCGCGGCGCAAGGCCCTCCGGGCCGGCGCCCGCCGTCCCTCCACACCCCGGCTCCCAGGCGGGACCGGCCCCGGACGCCGCCGAGGCGCCCCGAAGGATCCCCCATGTCCCACCAAGACGAGGCGGGCGCGGCCTCCGCGCGCCCTTACATCCGCTATTCCACCCCGCTGGCGCGGGTGATCTGCGTGCGGGTCGCCGCCGGCGAGATGCTGCCGTCGATCTGTGCCGAGCCCGGCATGCCGGCCAAGAGCACGGTCCGCCGCTGGGCGCGGGAGATCCCGGGCTTCGCGAAGATCTATCACCGGGCCAAGGCGCTGGCCCGCCGCGAGGGCCTGGGGCCCACCACCACCTTCTGCGAGGTCACGGCCCACGAGATCTGCGCTCGGGTGGCCGAGGGCGAGACCCTGACGGCCATCTCCGACGATCCCGCCATGCCCAACCTCTGGACGATCCTGCACTGGCAGCGGCTCAGCGGCGCCTTCGCCGAGGCGCTGGCGATGGCCCGGCAGGCCCAGGCCGAGCGCCTGGCCGACCAGGGCTGGGCCATGGCGCTGGCCGCGACGCCGCAGACCGCCTACCTGACGCGCGTCCAGCTCGGGCAGCTTCGGTGGACCGCGGCGATTAAGTCGCCGCGCACCCACGGCAAGCTGAAGGCCAGCGAGCCGCCGCAGCCGCCGCCGCGCCCGCCGGAGATCCTGCTGAAGCACTTCGCGGTCGAGACCCATCCCGAGACCGGCCAGCGCCGGGTGGTCACCTACGTCGCCAACCCCAAGCTGAACCGCCCCGTGCGCGCGGCCGAGGGTCCGTGGTGCGAGGCGCCCGACCCGGTCGCCAAGCTCGCCGCCATCGAACGCCTGGGCGCCGAGCGGAAGGCGCGCGAAGGCGACGCCCCGCCCGGCTAAGCCCGCCCACCAGGCCCGCCCCCGATCAAACCCGCCCCGCCGGCGACGGAAGACCCACAAGCACGGCTGTGCCCGCCGCGCGAACCAGCTAGACTTGGAACAAGCTCAAGCCCTGGACGCTCGTTTCCGCATGAAGTCCCTGCCCAACATCCTCACCGGCTCGCGCCTCGTGATGGCGCTCTTCATGTTCGTGGCCTTCGCGGCCGCGGCGGGGGCGGTGCCCTATTTCTCCAACCGGCTCGAGCCGGAGGCCCAGTTCGCCCTGCAGAGGTGGGCCGTCTACGCCTTCATCCTGGCGGCGGTGACCGACTTCTTCGACGGATGGTTGGCGCGCAAGCTGCATGCCGAGAGCGTCTGGGGCGCGATCCTCGACCCGATCGGCGACAAGGTGCTGGTCTGTGGCGCCATCCTGGGCCTGCTGTCGCTGGGGCCCCAGCCGATGGTGGTGCTGCCCGCCGGCCTGATCCTGTTCCGCGAATTCACCGTCAGCGCCCTGCGCGAGGTGGGCGCCGGCAAGGGCGTGAAGCTGCCGGTCACCCTGCTCGCCAAGTGGAAGACGACGCTGCAGCTCACCGCGCTCGCCATGGAGCTGATCGTCGCCGCCTGGGGCGCGTTCGGCCTGCCGCAGGAAGGGGCGTTCCGGCCCGGCTTCGAGCTCGCCGCCCACAGCCTGTTCTGGATCGCCACCCTCGTGACCCTGATCACCGGCGCCCAGTACTGGAGCCAGACCCGCAAGGCGCTGGCGGGGTAAAACTCCTTTGAGGTCGGCCTCCAGCCTGGCGAGGCCCGCGTCGTCGAACGCCATGTCCTCAAGCTCCGGCGGCTTGCGCCCGCAGGCCGTGAGCGCCGTGGCGGCCGCGGCGCCGGTCAGGGCGTGGCGGCGGCTCATCCAGGCGAACTCGGACATGTCGGGCTCCTAAACATTGCGTCCCTCCCAGGACGAATGGCATCCTGCGGGCCCGACAAAAAAGCTCAGCACTCCGCCAGATTCACCGCGAGGCCTCCAAGGGAAGTCTCCTTGTAGATTGCGCTCATGTCCTCGCCGGTGCGCTTCATCGTGGCGATGACCTTGTCCAGGCTGACCGAATGCTGGCCGTCGCCCAGCATCGCCAGCCGCGCCGCGTCGATGGCCTTCACCGCGCCCATCGCGTTGCGCTCGATGCAGGGGATCTGCACCAGCCCCCCGATGGGGTCGCAGGTCAGGCCCAGGTTGTGTTCCATGGCGATTTCCGCCGCATTCTCGATCTGGGCGTTGGAGGCGCCCAGCGCCGCCGCCAGCCCCGCCGCCGCCATCGAGCAGGCCACGCCGACCTCGCCCTGGCAGCCCACCTCGGCCCCCGAGATCGAGGCGTTGCGCTTGTACAGCGCCCCGATCGCCGCCGCGGTGAGCAGGAAGGTGTGCCGCCCCGCGGCCGTGCCCTGATGGAAGCGGTCGTAGTAGCGCAGCACCGCCGGCAGCAGCCCCGCCGCCCCGTTGGTCGGGGCCGTCACCACCCGACCGCCGGCGGCGTTCTCCTCGTTCACCGCCAAGGCCCAAAGGTTGACCCAGTCGAGCGCCGCCAGCGGATCGGCGATGCGCTTGTCGGCGTCCTCGACCAGGCTCTTCCAGATCCCGTGCGCCCGCCGCGTCACCTTCAGCGATCCGGGCAGCACGCCCTCGGTCTTCATCCCGCGGTCGATGCAGCCGTACATGGCGGCGGTGATCTCATCGAGCCCCGCCACGATCTCGGCCTCGGATCGCAGCACGAGCTCGTTGGCGGTCATGACGGCGGCGATGCTCAGGCCCGCGGACTGGGCCTGCTCCAAGAGCTCGGCTCCGCTGTTGAAAGGGTAGGGCGTCGGCAGCGCTCGCTCGGGCGCGGTATTGACCCCGATCTCGTCCTCATCCCGCACGAAGCCGCCGCCGATGGAGAAATAGGTCCGCTCCCCGAGCGTCGCGCCAGCATCGTCGAAGGCCTCGAACTTGAGCGCGTTGGGATGTTGGGGCAGGCGTTCGCGTCCCCCCCAAAGGATGTCGCGCGCCTCGTCGAAGGCGATCTCGCGGCGCCCGCCCAGCTTCAGCCGCGAGGCCGAGCGGACAGCCTCGATCACCAGGTCGGCGGCGTCCGGGTCCAGCGTCCGCGGCTCGAACCCCGCCAGCCCCAGGATGACCGCCCGATCCGTCGCGTGCCCCCGTCCAGTCAACGCCAGCGAGGCGTAGAGCGTGGTCTGCACCCGCGCCACCTGATCCAGATCGGGTCCCAGTCTCTCCAGGAACCGGCCGGCCGCCGTCATCGGGCCCATGGTGTGAGAGCTCGACGGCCCCACGCCCAGCTTGAAGAGGTCGAAGACGCTGACGTTCATCCACGGCGTCTATCCTGCCGCTGCGTCAGGCTCAACTCATCGGATTCGCCGGCGGAGGCGGCTCCGGCAGGGGGATGAACTCGTCGTGGTCGGCGTCGGGCAGCTTCATGCGGCCGGTCCGCCAGTCGGCCTTCGCCTGTTCGATCCGGTCCTTGGACGAGGAGACGAAGTTCCACTCGATGAACCGCGGACCGACCGGCTCGCCGCCCAGCAGCATGACGATGGCGTCCGTCGTGGCGGTGAACAGCACCGGCTGGCCGGGCTCGAACACGATCATCTGGCCGTGCCGGAACTCCCGGCCCTCCACGTCGACCACCCCCTCCGCCACATAGGCCGCGCGTTCGGGATACTCGGCCGGGAGCTGGGCCTTCGCGCCGGCCTTCATCCGCCAGTGGACGTAGAACATCGGCGACTGGGTCTGCACCTTCGCCTCGGCGCCGAAGGCCTTGCCGGCGATCAGGCGGGCCCACAGGCCGTCGGGGCTCTCGTAGGTCGGCAGGTCGTCAGGGCCGTGGTTGGCGAAGCTGGGGTCCATCTCCTCCAGCTCGGTCGGCAGGGCCACCCAGGCCTGAATGCCGTGCATCTTGCCGCCCTGCGCGCGCAGGGTCTCGAACCGCTCGGAGTGGGTGATGCCGCTGCCCGCGGTCATCCAGTTTACCTCGCCGGGATTGATCTCCTGGATCGCGCCCACGCTGTCGCGGTGGGTGATATGGCCGTCGAACAGATAGGTGACGGTCGACAGGCCGATGTGTGGATGCGGCCGTACGTCGACATTGCGGCCGAAGCCGGCCTGGAACTCCACTGGCCCCATGTGGTCGAAGAACACGAACGGCCCGACCATCCGGCGCTTGGCGAACGGCAGGACGCGCCCCACCTCGAACCCGCCGAGATCCTTGCGGCGCTGGTCGATGACGAGTTCGATCATGGGAAAGGCCTCCTGGGTGGGAGGCCTAGCTTTGCGCGCTCACATAGGGACTGACCAGTCCGAGCGGCGCGGCCGTGGTGTTCTTGACCGAGCGGATCACGATCCGGCTCTCGATGTTCGAGACGAGGCCCAGCGAGAGGATCTTGTCACGCAGGAAGTCGTCGAAGGCATGCATGTCGCGGGTGACGATCCGCAGTTCGTAGTCGGCCGCCCCGGTGACCGTGGCGCACTGCACCACCTCGGCCAGCTTGCCGATGGCGGTCTCGAACGCGTCAAGATTGTCTTTGGTCGGCAACGACAGCTTGACGGTGCAATAGACCTCGAAGCCCAGGCCTAGCCGTTCGCGGTCCAGGATGGTCACGCGGCGCTGGATCACGCCCGCGTCCTCCAGACGCTTGATCCGCCGCCAGCACGGGCTGGACGACAATCCGACGCGGTCCGCGATCTCGGCGACGGACAATCCGGCGTCGTGCTGGATCAAATCCAGGATCTTGGCATCCACGGCGTCGAGGGCCTCGGACAACTTTTCCTCCTATATTCGACACGAGAGCATATTCTTCTTGCCCCGGAACCACTGTCAGGGGGCATGCTTTTGGCAAGCAATTGCGGCGCTCTTATATGATCTTGCGATCCGTTAGGGGAGGCCCGAAAGGAAAAAAATTGCGATGCGCCACCAAGAAGTGACGCTCGACGACAAGTTTCTGCTCACGGATGGTCGGGTGTTCATCACCGGCGTCCAGACGCTGCTCCGCGTTCTGATGGATCAGCACCGGCTGGATCGGGCGGCCGGGCTCAACACGGCAGGATTTGTTTCGGGATATCGCGGCTCGCCCCTGGGCGGCCTCGACCAGCAGGCCGCGCGCGCGGGCAAACACCTGAAGGCCGCCGAGGTGGTGTTCAAGGAAGGCCTCAACGAGGACCTCGCCGCCACCGCCGTCTGGGGCAGCCAGCAGGCCAACCTGTTCCCCGGCGCCCGCTACGACGGCGTGTTCGGCATGTGGTACGGCAAGGCCCCAGGCGTCGACCGCACCGGCGACGTCTTCAAGCACGCCAACTTCGCCGGCGTGCACCCCAAGGGCGGCGTGCTGGCGGTGGCCGGCGACGACCACACCTGCAAGTCCTCGACCCTGCCGTCGCAATCGGAATACGCGTTCCAGGACTTCGAGATGCCGGTGCTGTCGCCGGCCGACGTCCAGGAAGTGTTGGACTACGGGTTGATGGGGATCGCCCTGTCCCGCTTCTCCGGCCTGTGGGTCGGGATGATCGCCCTGGCCGACACCATGGACTCCGGCGCGACCATCGACGTCTCGCTTGCCCGCCATCGGTTCCACACGCCCGAGAACTTCCGGATCCCCGCGGGAGGACTCGGAATCCGCCTGAAGGACCAGCCGCTCGACAAGGAGCGGCGCCTGCGCACCCAGAAGATCCCCGCCGCGCTGGCCTTCGCGCGCGCCAACCGGATCGACCGGATCATGCTGGGCGCCGCGCGCCCGCGCCTCGGCATCGTCTGCCAGGGCCAGGCCTACAAGGACGTCATCGAGGCCTTCGCCGCGATGGGCATCACCCAGGCCGAGGCCGCTTCGCTGGGCGTCGCCATCTACAAGGTGGGCATGCCCTGGCCGCTGGAGCCGACGGGCATCCGCGCCTTCGCCGCAGGCCTCGAAACCCTGATGGTCATCGAGCACAAGCGACCGCTCATCGAGGTCCAGGCCCGCGCCGCGCTCTACGACTTGCCGGCCCACGCCCGCCCCTTGATCATCGGCAAGACCGACGAGAAGGGCGCGCCGCTGCTCTCGGAACTCACGTCGCTTTCGGTGGCCGAAATCGCCCTGGCCATCGCCGACCGCCTGCCGGCCGGCGGCCACATGGACCGCGTGTACGACTACCTGAACCGCGTCTCGGCCGCCTCCATGGCCGCGGTGACCCTCTCGGCCGACCAGCAGCGCAAGCCGTTCTTCTGCTCGGGCTGCCCGCACAACTCGTCGACCCGCCTGCCCGAGGGCTCCCGCGCCCTGGCCGGCATCGGCTGCCACTACATGGCCAGCTTCAACGACCCGTCCACCGACCTTAACAGCCACATGGGCGGCGAAGGCTTGAGCTGGGTGGGGGCTTCGCCCTTCACCGACGAGAAGCACGTCTTCGTCAATCTGGGCGACGGCACCTACAACCACTCGGGTTCGCTGGCGATCCGGGCCGCCGTCGCGGCCGGCGCCAACATGACCTACAAGCTGCTGTTCAACGACGCCGTCGCCATGACCGGCGGGCAGCAGGCCGAGAGCGGCTTCACCGTACCGCAGATCACCCGCCAGCTCGCCTCCGAAGGCGTCAAGAAGGTGGTGGTCGTGGCCGCCGAGCCCGAGCGCTACCAGACCGTCACCGACCTCGCGCCCGGCGTCGAAGTGCGCCCGCGAATCGAGCTGATGAAGGTGCAGCGCGAACTGCGCGACACCGGCGGCGTCACGGTGCTGATCTACGATCAGGTCTGCGCCACCGAGAAGCGTCGCCGCCGCAAGCGCGGCAAGATGGCCGCCGCCCCGATGCGGGTGATGATCAACCCGCTGGTCTGCGAAGGCTGCGGCGATTGCTCGAAGGCCTCGAACTGCGTCTCGGTCGAGCCGCTGAACACCGAGTTCGGGCGCAAGCGGAAGATCAACCAATCGAGCTGCAACCAGGACTATTCGTGCCTGGACGGCTTCTGCCCGTCGTTCATCACCCTCGAGGGCGCCGAGAACGCGCACCACGAGGCGATGCCGGCGCTGACCGCCGACTCTACGCCGCTGCCGACGTTCCAGGAGCTCAAGGGCGTCCAGAACATCGTCTTCACCGGTGTGGGCGGCACGGGCGTGACCACCGTGGCCTCGATCCTGGCCATGGCCGCCCACGTGGACGGCCGCTCGGCCTCGGTGGTCGACATGACCGGCCTGGCCCAGAAGGGCGGCGCCGTGTTCAGCCACGTGCGCATCGGCGAGACCGAGACCACGGTGATCGGCGGGCGGGTCCCGGCGGCGAGCGCCAACGTGCTGATTGCATGTGACCTGCTCTCGGCCGCCGGCCCGGATGCCCTGGCCCTCTATGCCAAGGACCGCACCGTGGCGGTCGGCAACGCCGACTTCGCCCCCACCGCCGACTTCGTGACCGACCGCGACGTCCGTTTCGACGCCGACGAACAGGGCAAGCGGATCGGCGCGGCGGTGAAGTCTTACGACGCGGCCCCGGCCAGCCACCTGGCCGAGACCAACATGGGCGATGCGATCTACGCCAACATGATCATGCTGGGCTTCGCCTGGCAGAAGGGCGTGATCCCGGTCTCCAGCCGCGCGGTCTACCGGGCGATCCGGCTCAACGGCGTCGAGGCCGAGGCCAACCTCCAGGCCTTCGAACTGGGCCGCAAGGCCGCCGCCGACCCGACGGCGCGGGGCAAGCGTGAGGACGACGTCCCCACGCCCGAGACCATGCCGCTGGACGAACTGCTGGCCCATCGCGCCCGCGACCTGACGGCGTACCAGAACAAGGCCTACGCCGACCGCTACCTGGGCAAGGTCGAGAAGGTCCGCGCCGCCGAGGCGGCGCTGGGCTCCACCGACCTGACCCGCGCCGCGGCGGTCAGCCTCTACAAGCTGATGGCCTATAAGGACGAGTACGAGGTCGCGCGCCTCTACACGGACGGCCGGTTCTCCAAGTACCGCGAGCAGACCTTCAAGGGCGGCAAGGCCAAGGTTTGGCTGAGCCCGCCGCTGCTGGCCCCCAAGGGACCGGATGGCAGGCCCAGGAAGATGGCGTTCTCGCCCTGGATGCTGGACCTGGCCTTCCCGACCCTGGCGAAGTTCAAGGGCCTGCGCGGCGGCCCGCTCGACATCTTCGGCAAGACCGCCGAGCGCAAGATGGAGCAGGGCCTGATCGCCGACTTCGAAGCCGACCTTGACCGCCTGGTCGCCGGCCTCGACCAGGGCCGCCACCACCTCGCCGTCCAGATCGCCGCCGTCCCGCAACAGATCCGCGGCTTCGGACACGTGAAGGACGCTTCGGTCGGCCCGGCGAAGGCCGAGGCCAGGCGGCTGTGGAAGCAGTGGGACGAGGCGAAGGCGCCGGTGGCGGCTTAGTAGGTCTGTGACAGCGTCACCGTCCGCGAGAAGTCGCCCGCCAGGGCGTCCTTTTCGCGGATGAAGACATAGAGCCGTCCGCCATCGCCCCAGTTCATCTTGAGCGCCGGATCGGAATCGATCTGCAGGAGTAACCGCCACTGCTTTGCGGCGCGCTCGATGGCGGGCGTGATCTCGGTTCCGTCATACTCCGAGGGCAGCCCGCGTCGCATCAGTTCGCAGGAAATCGACATCCGCTCGTCTTGGATCTCGGAGGGATAGCCGCCGATCCGATGTTGGATCTCGTCTCCGAACGGCTTGTCGGGGGCGGCGACGAGTTCATCAAGCTCATGGTCGGCGAGGCCGGCTCCCGCAAGATCGACGCCAAGCCAATCGAGACTGGGAACCGACATATAGGCCTCGAACGCCACGCGCCGCTCTCCGAACGCGGGGATGCTCGCAGGCGCCGCAACCGGCGGGCCGAAGGGTTCGTCCGTCCTGAGCACGCGCACCAGATCTGGAAACCCGTAGCGGTCTTGGTCGACAAACGCATAGAGACGCCCGATGGAGGGAAGCCATTCTGGGCCGCCGTGAGTACGGAACGCGCCCAAGTCGATCTGCGCGACGAACCTCTGTGGCCGCCCGCTGTCACCCGGCCATGCCATCCCGATCGCCAGTTCCGGATCGCCGCCAAGCTTCGAGAAGCCCGGTTCCTTTGCGGGCGTGAGCAACAAGGTTGGCTGCGCCGCACGGGTCATTCGGCCGCGAATGCGAGCGAAGGCCGAAGGCCGGCGAGGCCTCCTCGACCGTCCGCGGTTCTTGATCGCATCGGCGAGAAACATGAGGGGGACGACGACCGCGCTGAACGCGAGGAAGACGAGGATCGTCCCACCGATAAGCGTTCCCACGCCCCTCACGAATTCCCAGACAAAATTCACCGGCGCCGGCGCTCGGCTGCGGAGTCCGCCGCTGTCGCGGCTCCGGTAGGGATCCAGACGTGCGCCCGCTTCGCCCAATCGGGGGCGCCTCGCCAATACCTTTCAAGCTGGCCGTACTGAGGCAGCCCCTTGTACCGGCCATGGATGCGGCCGTGCACTTCTGGGCTCGGCATTGGAGTGGCGTTCCAAGGCTGGTTCTTGATCACGTCGGGCACGTGCTTCCCGATCCCGCCCTGTGGAATGATTCCGTGATGCACATGCTGTCCCGCGCCTGCGATGCCGTTCTTCCCCATCCACTTTCGCGTAGCGTTCCAAGTGTGCGAGCCGCCCGTCTTAATGAGCGCCTTAGGGCCAGCTTTGATGATGTACCCGCCCGGCGCGAGATCAGAAACCGCAAGCCCCGTATTCACGATGGCGCCAAGGACATCACCATCATAGGCGTCCGCCACCGCTTCACGCGCCGAGCCCCAGACGGGCAGGGCGGATTCCAGCAGCCCAGGGTGCTCGCGCCACCACTCATCTTCTTGCTTTGAGTTGTAAGCCTTCTGCCTCTCGACCATTACCGCGTAGGCGGGGCCATCGGGATCGGGAACCGGGCGCGATTGATCGCCTCGGGCATAGGAGCCAGAGCCAGCCAAAACGTTTCTCCATGTCTTTGCTTGCCGCGGCTCGCTCAGCTTTCGAGCCATTGGAGGACAATGGCACAGCTTGCCATGGAGATCAAGAACAAAACAAGAACATATAGGAGTTAGGTACGGGTCGGAGCCCCCACGTCCACCGTCACCTTCCCATCCGCTGCCTCGACCACCTTCAGCTCCGACCGCGGATCGATCTCACCCAGGTCCACGTCCTCGCGCGGCGTGATCACCCAGGTTCGCCGGCCGGCGACGGCGAGGGCCAGCTTGCCCTTGCCCCAGTGCTCGGCCGCGAAGGCCTTGAGCGCCGCGTACATCGGGTTCCTCCGCCACGCCTGCGGGTTGGCGGCGTCGCAGCGGGCGATGAGCCAGAGGCCTTCGGGGTCCTGGTCGAGGACGACCTTGGTCTGGTCGGGCCGAAAGCGGTGGGGCATCTCCGGATCCATCAGCCAGACGCATTCGAAGGTGCGGCAGCTGTGTGGGCGGGTCTCGTAGATGCCGCAGCCGGCGCCGGGTCGCGCGTGGGCGCATAGCTTGCCCATCGGCTTGGCCAGCTCTTCCACCGCCATCACGCGACAGCACTGCACGCACGGCCCGCAGGATTTCACCGCGCGACGCCTACCCAGATCACGTGACGGGGCCCCTTGCCTGAGGGGCTGGCGCCGACCTTGTGCTCTTCGACGTTGAAGCCCGCGCGGCGGAAGCGGCCGGCGAAGGCCTGGTCCGGGCCGGCGGACCACACGGAGACCACGCCGCCGGGCTTCACCGCGCGCTTGAGGTTGGCGAGACCAGCCACGTTGTAGAGCGCGTCGTTGGCGTCGCGGTTCAGGCCGTCAGGGCCGTTGTCCACGTCCATCAGGATCGCATCGTAGGGCGGCTTCGCCTCGGTGAGCCGGTCGGCGACGTCGCCTTGGACGATCCTGCCGCGCCGGTCGGAGAGGCTGTCGCCATAGAGGGGCGCCAAATGCCCGCTGGCCCAGGCGATCACCTCGGGCACCAGCTCGGCGACGGTCACCTGGGCGTCCTTGGGCAGGTCGGCCAGGGCGGCGCGCAGGGTGAAGCCCATGCCCAGGCCGCCGATCAGGATGCGCGGCGCCTTGGTTCCGGCCAGCTTGGCCCAGGCGAGCTTGAAGAGCGCGACCTCGGAGCCATAAAGCCGGCTGTTCATCAGTTCGATACGGCCGGACATGATCGAGTAGTCCTGGCCGCGCTGCATGAGCCGAAGCTCGCCGCCGCCGGGGATCTGGGCCGTGTCGAGGTGGATCCAGGGATTCATCGCCCCTGCATAGCCCTAGGCCGAGGCGGGCGCACTCTCGCGTTCGGCGGGTTTGGCCGGCGCCGCGTCGCGCACCGCCAGAGGCCGCAACGGCACGCGACCGAGCAGGAAGCAGCGCTCGGTCCGCGGGCGGGCGCGGGCGAGGAAGCAACGGCGATCGAGGGCGGCGATGGACGGCATGACGGGCGCTTCGGGGCGGAGGCGTTGGGGAACGGTCGTCGTATGGCGGAGCCGGCTGCATCGCTCCAGTTAAGCTTGCGTAAGATTGTCGCGAACCTTCCGCTTCTCTGCCGCCGCGTCATCGCGGGTAAGCGTGGTTTGATTACACCGCCGCGCGCCGTAAGCTGGCGGAAAGAGGAGAATTCCCATGGCCGACTTCGGCGGCGACACCGATCTCGAAGCCTTCCGCAGCGAGGCGAAGGCCTGGCTCGAGGCCAATTTCCCGGCCTCCCTGAAGGGCAAGGGCGCGCTGGCGACCAGCGAGGTCCGCGTCAACGATCCCGACCTGACCAAGTGGCGCAAGGCCATGGGCGAGAAGGGTTGGGGCACGCCCACCTGGCCGAAGGAATACGGCGGCGGCGGCCTGACCCCGCAGCAGGCCCGGGTGCTGCTGCAGGAGATGACCAAGATCGGCGCGTTCAACCCGCTGATGTTTGGGATGGGCGTCACCATGATCGGCCCGACGATCATGGATTACGGCACCGAGGAGCAGAAGAAGAAGCACCTGCCGCCGATCGTCCGCGGCGAGGTGCAATGGTGCGTCGGCTATTCCGAGCCCAACGCCGGTTCGGACCTCGCCAGCCTGCAGATGAAGGCCGTCGACAACGGCGACGGCTGGACGGTGACGGGCAGCAAGATCTGGACGAGCGGCGCGCAGTATTCCGACTGGTGCGGAGCCCTGGTGCGGACCGATCCCTCGGCGAAGAAGCATGAGGGGATCAGCTTCATGCTGGTGGACATGCATCAGCCCGAGATCGAGGTGCGGCCGATCCCGCTGATCGCCGGCGCCTCGCCGTTCTGCGAGACCTTCTTCACCGAGGCCAAGGTGCCGCGCGACGGGCTGCTGGGTCAGCTCAACGTGGGCTGGACGGTGGGCAAGCGCCTGCTGCAGCACGAACGCGCCAGCCAGACCGGCGCCTCGACAGGCGCCAAGCCGCCGCCGCCGCTGTCGGTCATCGCCAAGAAGTACCTCGAACTGGACGGGCAGGGCCGGATCGCCGACACCGACCTGCGTTCGCGCCTGACCAAGCACGAGATGGACGCCAAGGTGCACGGCCTGACGCTGGCCCGGGCGATGGCCGAGGCCAAGGGCAACAACAGCCCCGGCAACGCCGCTTCGGTGCTGAAGAACTCGGCCACCACGGTCGCCCAGACCCGCGCCGAGCTGACGCTGGAGATCATGGGCGCCCAAGGCCTGGGCTGGGAGGGCGACGCCTTCAAGCCCGAGGAGATCGAGACGGTGCGCGGCTGGCTGTTCGGTAAGGCGATGTCGATCTACGGCGGGTCGGCCGAGATCCAGAACAACATCATCTCCAAGCGCATCCTGGGCCTGCCGGACACGACCCAGTCGACCTGAGACGTCAGGCGGCGGGCTTCCGGAGGCTTTCCAGGAACGCCCGCAAGTCCGCCGCCGACTTGTCCGGAAGCTGCTCCATCGGAACGTGGCCGCCCTCGGGATAGACCACCAGCTTCGCGTCCGGGATCGCGCCCGCGAGCTTGCGTGAGTTGTCGGCCGGGATCACCTGGTCCTTCTCGCCCACCATCACCAGCGTCGGCGTTCGGATCGCCTTGAAGGTCTCGGGCGTGACCGTGCGCGCGGGCTGGCCGCCGCGGCCGCCGGTGAGGATCGCGCGATGGCCCGGGGCGCGGGCGAGCTCGGTGTAGCGGGTCACCAGCGACGGCGTGACGAGCGCTTCGTCCTCGTAGGCCTTCTCCAGGCCGCTCTTCGCCATCAGCCCTGGGTCGGCGTTGCGCAACAGCCAGCGCCCGACCGGATTGCCCAGCAGCTTGAACACCACGGGCTGGCTCTTCGGCCGTTCGGATGCGGGCCAGCCCCCGGCGTCGACCAGCACCAGCCCTTCCAGCTTGTCGGGGTGTTGGAGCGCATAGTTCCACGACACGCCGCCACCCATCGAATTGCCGCCGATCACGAACCGCGTGACGCCCAGCCTGGTCACGAGCTGGTCGACCACTTCGACGCTGCGATCGGTCGAGGGCGCATAGTCGTCGGGCGCGCGCGTCAGGCCATGCCCGGGCAGATCCAGGCTGATCACGCGGTAGTCCGGGAGGCGCGCCACCCACGGCTCCCAAGCGTGCAGCGAGGCCGAGAAGCCATGGACGAGCACAATGACGCGCGCGTTCCGGGGACCCTGGTCGCGGTAGTGCACGCGCAGGCCGCCTGGCAGGTCCATGTAGTGGGAGGCCGGACTGGCGTACTTGGCCTCGAGCTTCGGATAGGGGATGTCGCGGGCGCAGGCGCCCAGTGACATGGCCATGAGGCCGGCAGCGAGGAGGCGAAGGATCGACGGCATGTCAGGTCTCGCTGAGGGCCTTGCAGGCGAAGGTCATGCGCACGGCGCCGACCGATTGAGGTTGCGGCTGCGCCCACGGCGTGGGCTGGAACTTCGGGGAGCGCCAGGCGCGGCCCTTCAGGCCGGGCTGGTCGTGGTAGATCTCCTCGATCACGCGGGAGACGCCGCGGCGGCAGTCGAATTCGCCCAGGCTCTCGACCGAGCGGAAGGCGAAGCCGTCGCGCTGGAGCGGCTTTTCCGAGTCATAGGCGGTCCAGGCCTTGCGGACGCCGTCCGCCCCATTGGCGTGGTGACGCATGAACACCCAGGTGTCGTCGCTGGCGGTGATCAAGGTCCAGCCGTCGCGCTCGAGTCCGAACGGCGCGGCGAACGCCGGGCCGGCGGCGAGAAGGGAAAGGGCGAGGGCAACGGCGCGCATCCCTGCACAACGCCGCGAACGGCGCCGTCTGTCCAGCCGCACGCGACGTCAACCTGAACCGAACCTAAACGGGTCTCTCAGGAATTTCTCAACGCTGCTGTCGCATGCTTGTCACGAGCCGCAAGAACGCGGGCGCAAGACAAGGTGACGACATGGCGGTCTCTCACGCCATCGACTGGGCTCTGATCGATCAGACGTCCGACCATCCGGTCGCGGTAGGCGACGTGGTCTCGGCGGACGCAGGCGGAATGCCGATCTATCGAGTCGTGGGCCTGCGAGGCCGGCAGGTGGAACTGGCCAACGAGCACAACGCCATCATCGGCGCCCTGCCGCTGGAGCGGTTCCGCTGGCGCGGCGCCGAGGTCTGACGCTCACATCGCGTTGGCCGCCGCCCGCGCCGCGTTGAGGAAGGCCGCCCGCGCCATGGACAGTTCGCGTCCGGTCGCGTTGGGCCAGGCGGCGTTGGTGACGATCACGATGCGCTCGTCGCGGAAGACGGTGATCGACTGGCCGAAGATGCCGCGCGCTTCGAACGCGCCGTTGTCCGGCATCCACCAGAAGTAGCCGTAGCCGCGCTCGCGCGCGCCGTTCTTGATCTGCGGCGAAGTCGCCTCGTCCACCCAGCCCGCGGGCAGGATCTGTTTCCCGCCCCCCTTGCCGCCGTCGAGGATGAACTGGCCGATGCGGCCATAGTCCTTCAGGGTGACCGACAGGCAGCAGCCGCCGCGCTCGTGCCCGGCCGGGTCCACCATCCAGATGGCGTCGCGCTCCATGCCATACGGCTTCCAGAGCTTCTCCGAGGCGTAGGCCGAAAGGCTCTTGCCCACGGCGTTCGACACCAGGATCCCGACGAGGTCGGTCTCTCCAGTATTGTAGTTGAAGAAGGTCCCTGGCTCATGGGCCCGCGGCAGGCGGCTCATGTAGGTCACCAGCGGGTTCTTGCCCGGCTCCAGTGGCAGCATGGTCGACTGGGCCACATCCGACTTCGGGTCGGTGTAGTCCTCGTTCCACTTCACGCCCGAGCTCATCATCAGGAGCTGGCGCACTGTGACGCCGTCGTAGCCTGAGCCCTTGAGTTCGGGAATGTAGTCCGTGACCGGCGCGCCGAGGCTCTTGATCTTGCCGTCCTGGATCGCGGCGCCGACCAGGGTCGAGGTCACAGACTTAGCCACCGAGAACGAGGTCCAGCGGTCCTCCGGCTTGCGGCCAAGGCCGTAGCGCTCGAGCACGATCTTGCCGTCCTTCAGGATCAGCACGCCCGAGGTGTTGTAGGCCTTCATGTAGTCGTCGACCGACCAGGTCTTGCCGCCGTGCTCGAAGCTGAAGTCGATCTGCTTCTCGGCCTTGGGCAGCGGATGGACCCTGTCGCCCCGCTTCACCGTCTCGACTTTGTAGACGCTCTCGATGTCGCGGTACCAGTCGGACTGCTGCTGCGGGGTCCAGACCAGGATCGAGGGCGTGTCGGGCCTGATCGCCACCTGGGCGTGCGACCCGCCCCCCACCAGCGCCGCCGCCAGAGCGAGTCCCAGAACCTTACGCATGCCGAACGCCTCCCCGATTTTGGCGGGGAGGCTAACGGCGTCGGTTCAACTGAACAACGCTAAGGTTGGACCGGCGCTACGCCGCCAGCGCGGGCGCCTTGGGCGTCGCGAACGGCTGGGCCGCGTCGCGCTCGGCCAGCAGGGCGCGGTGCAGGCTGTCCTCGCCGGCCAGGCGAGCCGCGGAGATAAGCGTCAGGTCCAGCACGTCGCGCTGGGCGTGGCTGCCGCCGAACCGGTGGTGCTTGCTGCGCACGCCGCGCAGCAGTTCGGTCGCCTTGGCGTATTGGCCCTGACCGAACGCGTGCAGCCCCTGGGTCGCCGGCAGGCCCACCTCGCGGACGAAGTAGGCGTTGTCGCCCGGACCTTCCAGGGCCGCCGCTTGAGCGTCCAGCAAAGCCGCGGCGTCGGCTTCGCGGCCCGCGCCGACGTAGGCCATCATCGCATGGGTGTCGACGAAGGCGCTCATGCCACGGGGTTCGCGGGCGAAGTTGTCGGCCAGGACGCGCCAGCGGTCGCCGACATGCACGCCCATCAGGTTGAGGCGCCAGAGCATGGCGGCGGCGTCGACCATGTCGAAGCTGAAAGTCGTCGCCCCGCCATAGATCGGGCCGTCGAACAGCGTCAGCACATCGTCGGTCTCGCCCAGCCCCAGGTGGAAGAGGGCGGTGTGCCACCAGTTGTGGACGCCCAGCATGGCCTCGGGCTGCCAGGCCTCGTTCTCGTGGCGCATCCAGCGGACGCCTTCGGCGTGGCGGCCTTGCATCAGCAGCACGTGGGCGACGCCGTGCTGGGCCCAGTTGTTGCGCGGCTGGAGCGAGATCGCCTCCCGGCCGCTGGCCTCGGCGCGCGCATAGTCGCCGGTTTCCTCGTAGCCGAACGACAGCAAGCCCTGGATCACCTGCCAATCCGGCATGTCGCTCGACCAGGTCGGCAGGGCGCGGGTGATCCGGTCGCGCAGCATGCGCGCGTCGCCCAGCAGGAAGTCCATGGTCTGGCCCACCTGCAGGGCGAGGGTATCCCGCGGGCGGGCGATCGCCACGTCCTCGAGGATGCGGGCCGCGGCGCGGACCTCGCCGGCCAGCAGGCTGCCGATCGCCGCCAGGTGGCCCAGTTCACGCGTGTTGGCGTTGTCGAGATCCTTGGCGACCTCGAACGCCGCGGCGCCCATGGCCATGACCTCGGCGTTCGATCCGACCAGGGTCATCCAGGCCTTGAGGGCGTAGGCCATCACGAAGCGAGGGCTGTCGGCGAGGGCCGCCTCCAGCGGCGTCATCGCGTCGCCGGCATAGCAATGGTAGGCGTCTAGCGCCTTCTGATATAGTTCGGCCGCTGCCGGGCTCGCGCCGGTCATCTCCAGGCCGTGGTGGTCCTTCACCGTCATCGGGTCTTTCCTTTTCTCGGGGCGGTGAGGGGTACGGGTTCGGGCGCTGCGGCTCTAGCGGTCGGACGGTCGGTTCGGCGAGCGTGCCGGTTTCCGGTGCAATTTTAAAGCGTTGCGGTGATTTCGAGGGAAGGTCCGACGAAGATGGCGGCGCAGCCTCCGGACAAAACTGTACCCGAGGTGCAGTCCGAGGCGCGCACCAAGGGCGAGCGCACGCGCGAACGGCTCCTCGACCTCGCCTACGACGCGGTCATCCGGAAGGGCTTCGCCTCGACCTCGATCGAGGAACTGGTGGAAGCCGCAGGCATCACCAAGAGCGGGTTCTTCTACCATTTCAAGGACAAGAGCGATCTCGCGCGCCAGCTGATAGAGACCTACACGGGGCGCAGCATGCAGTTCCTGGATGGGCTGGCCTTGCGGGCCCGTGAACTGTCGGACGACCCGTTGCACAGTTTCCTCATCTTCCTGAAGCTTTACGCCGAGCAGATGGAGGAGATGACCCTCGGACATCCCGGCTGCATGGTCGCCACCGTCACGTTTCAGGACCATGCCTGGGACCGCAAAGTGCGCCAGCTCGTGATCGACCAGGTGGTTGAATGGCGTCAGCGCTTCGTCGGCTGGCTGGAGGATATCGCGGAGACCTATCCGCCCAAGGGCAGCGCGCGGACCGAAGACCTGGCGGACGCCATACTGGCCTTCACCTACGGTGGCATGACCCTCGCGCGGGCGCTGAACGACGCCACCGCCATCGCCCGTCAGGCAATGATGTTCCGCGAAACCGTGCGGCTGCACTTCCTCGGCGCCTGACCTTGCGGCGTTGAGGGCCGGAGGCTAGGCCAGGGCATGGCCGAATTTGATTTCGACGCGGTGGTTGTGGGCGCGGGCGCCGTGGGGCTGGCCTGCGGCTATGCGCTCAGCCGGCGGGGGCTGGTGGTGGCGGTGCTCGAGCAAGACGCCGCGATCGGCCAGGGCGTCTCGTCCCGCAATTCAGAGGTGATTCACGGCGGGCTCTACTACCCCACGGGTTCGCTGAAGGCGCGGTTGTGCGTGCAGGGTCGGCGGATGCTCTACGCCTTCTGCGACGCCCACCATGTCGAGTACGACCGGTGCGGCAAGCTGGTGGTGGCCGAGACGCCGGACGACCTGCCGCGGCTGGACGCCATCCTCGAGCAGGCCCGCCTGAACGACGTCGAGGGCATGGAGCGCCTGACCCGCGACCAAGCCCTGGCGCTGGAGCCCGAGTTGGCTTGCGCGGGCGCGCTGCTGTCGCCCCAGAGCGGCGTGTTCGAAAGCCACGCCTATATGCTGGCCCTGCAAGGCGAGATCGAAGCGGCGGGCGGCGCGGTCGTGCTGGCCACGCCCTTCGAAGGGGCGACACCGCTCGACGGCGGCGGCTTCTCGGTACGGGCCGGCGGCGCTGAGCCCACGGTGCTGACCTGCCGTTACCTGGTCACGGCTCCTGGCCTGTCCGCCCAGCACGTCGCCGGTGAGATCGAAGGATTCCCGAAGTCGGTCATCCCAGAGGCGTTCTACGGCAAGGGCATGTACTTCCGCCTGACGGGCAAGGCCCCGTTCGCGCGGCTGATCTATCCGCCGCCGATCCCCGGCGCGCTGGGCACCCACTATCGCCGCGACCTGGGCGGGCAGGGCGTGTTCGGGCCGGACCTGACCTATGTCGACGCGCCCGACTACACGGTCGATCCGGCGGCGGCGGCGGGCTTCTATGCCTACATCCGCAAGTTCTGGCCGGGCCTGCCGGACGGCGCGCTCAGCCCCGACTATGCCGGCGTGCGCCCCAAGATCCACGGCCCCGGCGAGACCCAGCCCGATTTCCGCCTCGACGCCGCCGACGTCCACGGTCTGCCCGGCCTGGTCGCCCTGTTCGGGATCGAAAGCCCCGGCCTGACCTCGTCGCTGGCGATCGGCGAAGAGGTGGCGAGCCGGCTGGGGCTTTAGTTCCGCCGCGTCATCGGCTGATACTTCCGCGAAGGGAGACCGCCATGAAGAACCGCATCACCGACCTGCTGGGGGTGAAGTACCCTATCGTCCAGGCGCCGATGGGCTGGATCGCGCGTTCGCAACTGGCGTCGGCGGTGTCCAATGCAGGCGGCCTCGGGATCATCGAAACCTCGTCCGGCCGACTGGACGAGGTGCGCGAAGAGGTCGCGAAGATGAAGACCCTCACGGACCGGCCGTGGGGAATCAACGTGGCCCAGGCGTTCGTCCGCGACCCCGACATCGTCAGCTTCGTCGCGGATCAGGGCGTCAAGTTCGTCACCACCTCGGCCGGGGACCCGAACCGCTACTGCGACGCACTGAAGGGCAAGGGCCTGACCGTGTTCCACGTGGTGCCGTCGCTGGCGGCGGCGGAGAAGGCGATCGCGGCGGGGGTGGACGGCCTGGTGGTCGAGGGCGGCGAGGGCGGCGGGTTCAAGAACAGCCGCGAGGTGGCGACCATGGTGCTGCTGCCGCTGGTCTGCTCGAAGACGGACCTGCCGGTGATCGCGGCCGGCGGCATCACCGACGGCCGGTCGATGGCCGCGGCCTTCGCCCTGGGCGCCGAGGCGGTGCAGATGGGCACGCGCATGGTTTCGGCCGCCGAAAGTCCGGTGCACCAGAACTGGAAGGACATGATCGTGGGCGCGAAGGAGACCGACACCGTCTTCCTGAACCGTCACGGCCCCGGCCCAGCGCTACGGGCGCTGCGCACGGAGAAGACAACGCGGTTCGAGCTCGAGCCGCCATCGAACATCATGGCCGAGATGGCCAACGCCCTTGCGCTCTACTTCGGCGGCGACATGGAGGCGGCCATCGCACTGTCGGGACAGGTGGCCGGCCGCATCGACAGCGTGAAGCCGGTGGCCCAGATCATTCGCGAGACCGTCGAGGAATTCCAGGCCGTGACCAGCGACCTGGGCCGGCGGTACGGGAAGGTCGCCGAGCCCGTGTGATTACTTGGGCAGGCTCCCCAGCCAATTCAGGATCGTGGTGGCCAGCCGGATCCTAGCGCTGTTCCACCCGTGGTCGGTGTTGGCGTGCACGATGGCGACGCGGCCGCCGCGCTGCTTCACGTCCATGAACAGTTTCTCGGCCACGGGCGCCAGGCCATCGTCGGAGGTCAGCACCAGGAGGCGGGTCTTGGCCAAGCCGGGCGCGGCGGCCGCGAAGCTGTAGGGGCCGAAAGTCGCCATCTGGTCGGCCATGGCCTCGGCGGTGACGCCGGCCAGGGACTCCATGTTGTCGGCGGCGATCGCGAGGCGCTGGGCCTTCGGCGCGCCCGCCGTGGCGCCCATGTCGGCCGCCGAGATCAGCGCCGCGCCCAGCAGATCGCCGTCCGAGGCTGCGACCTGCGACGTGACCCAGCCGCCCATGCTGTGGCCCATGATCACTAGCCGCCTGGGGTCGATCCGCAGGCGCTTGGCGTTGCCGGGATCGCGGACGTAGGCCAGAACCGCTTTGGCGTCGTCGAGGTTGCCCGCGAAGCTGAAGGTCCCGGGGCTGCCCCAGGAGCCCCGATAGTTGAAGGTGACGGCGTTCCAGCCGGCCCGTCGGACGGCCTGGGCGAGGTCGAGGTTCTTCTCGTTGCCTGGCAGACCGTGCAGGATGATCGCGGTCGGGTGCGGCCCGGCGCCCGCGGCCAGATAGGCCAGGCCGTTGATCTGCACGCCGCCGGACGGGATGTGCAGCACCTGCGACGAGGCGGGGTTGGCGGCGTCGGCCGGCGGATCGGAGAACAGGGCGGCCGGTGGGCGCGCCGGCTGGGCCGCCGCCGCCGAAGCGAACGCGAGCGCGGCGCACGCCGCCAGCAGCAGAGACTTCATCGCCGACCCCAGGATCCGAACCGGCGACGAGCCTAGCTCGTGACGGCCGCCAGCGCATCCTGCGGCGAGGCGTCTTCCAGATGGATCAGGGCCCAGACCCCATAGAACAGCCAGGGCCATAGCGGCCCGTCCGCCGGCGGTCCCCCCAGACGGCGCACGGCCTCGACCTTGCCCAGGCCCGCGCGGACGTCGGCGGCGCGAGGTGCGATCCAGGCTTCGACGGGGACGGTGAAGCCTTGCTTCTTCGCCCACGGTTCGGCGGCGGGGCAGGCGCGTTCCAGCCACTTGCGCAGCAGCCACTTGCCGTAGCCGCCTCGCACCTTGAAGCGGTCGGCCAAGGGCCAGGCGAACGCCGCAACCTCTGCGTCGAGGAAGGGCGTGCGGCCCTCGAGCCCGTGCGCCATCAGGCAGCGGTCCAGCTTCAGCAGCAGGTCGTTCGGCAGCCAGGTGACCACGTCGGCCCACTGTGCAGCCTGCAGGGCCGAGAGGCCCTGCGGCGCCCGCGCCTGTTCGCGCCAGGCGGCCAGCACCTCCGGCCGGGCGCCGCGCGGCTCGGCTGGTCGGCCGCCCAGCAGCTTGGGCCTGAGCGCCCGGCGATAGCGGCCGTAGCCGCCGAACAGCTCGTCGCCCCCCTCGCCCGTAAGCACGACGGTCAGGGTCCCCTTGGCGGCCTCGGCCAGCTTGTAGGTTGGCAGCGTGGCGTAGTCGGCGGTGGGATCGTCGAGCGCCCAGGCGACCTTCGGCAGGATCCGCCAGAAGTCTTCCTCGCCGAAGCTCGTCTCGCGCCAGTCCAGGTTCAGCGCCCGGGCCACCTTCTCGGCCTGGGCCCGCTCATCCTTGGCGCCCGGCGCGTCGAAGCCGCAGGTGAAGGCGGTGACGGGCCGCGTGTTCAGGCGGGCCATCTGGGTCGCGATTGCGGCGGAGTCGATCCCGCCGGAGAGGAACAGGCCGTAGGGCACATCCGAGCGCTGGTGAACCTGCACGCTGTTCTCGAGAACGGCGTCGAGCTGTTTGAGCAGCGCGGCTTCGTCGCTGTTCGAGGCTGCGGGCGCGCGCGACAGCGCGGCCTTGCGCTTTCCCGAAACGATCCGGCCGTCGCGCACCTCGACCACTTCGCCCGGCGCGAGGCGACGCAGACCCTGGAACGGCGTCCGTTCCCCGAGGACGTAGTTCAGGTCGACCAACTCGCGCGCGGCGCCCTCGTCGAGCACCTTGCGCATCAGGCCAGCGGCGAAGAAGGCCCGTGGCTCGGACGCGAAGGCCAGGCCGCCGGCGTGCTCCATGATGTAGAGCGGCTTGATGCCGAACGGGTCGCGCGCCAGCCAGGCGCGGCCATCCGGCCCGATCAGGCAGAGGGCGTACATCCCGCGAAGCCGGGCAAACGCGGCCTCGCCCTCGCGCGCGTAGAGATGCAGCAGGGGCTCGAAGTCGGAACCGGTGGCCGTCGAGAGCCCGAAGTCGCTGGCCAGCTCGACGTAGTTGTAGATCTCGCCGTTGCCGATGACCGTCCCGCCCGCGGCGTGAAGAGGCTGCCAGCCGCCCTCGAGGTCGATGATCGAAAGCCGCGCGTGAGCCAGCTTCGCGCCCGCCGCCGCTTCTAGCCGGATCCCGTCCGGCCCGCGGTGCTGCAAGGCCTGGATCATGGGCTCGACCGCGGCGTCGCCCGCGCCGCCCAACTGCCCCGCGATGCCGCACATCAGGCGGCTCCGTAGTCGGCGAACAGCGCCTTCCATTGCGCCACGACCGCGGCTTCGGAGAATTCGGCGTCGACCCGGGCGCCGCCCGCGGCCGCCAGCCGGGTGCGCAGCATGGGCTCCGCCAACAGGCGGCGCACGGCGGCTGCCAGGGCGTCGGCGTCGTCGACCGCCACCAGCAGCCCGTCGCCCTCGTGCTGGATCAGCGCCTTCGGGCCCTGGCTCTCGGCGGCCACCACCGGCAGGCCGTGGGCCCAGCTCTGGATCACCACATTGCCGAGCGGCTCGTAGCGCGAGGGGAAGACGCAGACGTCGGCCGTCCGGTAGAGGGCCGAAGCGTCGGTGCGCCAGCCGAGGAAACGGACGCGGTCCGCCACGCCCAGCGCCTCGGCCATGCCCTTCAACTTCGCCTCCAGCGGCCCGACCCCGGCGATCCAGAGATAGGCGTCGGGAACCTGGACCAGCGCCTGCAAGGCGACGTCATGCGCCTTGCTCTCGTGCAGCCGGCCCATGGCCAGCAGCAGCGGTGCGTCCTCAGGGGTGTGCAGGCTGCCGCGCCCGGCCGGCGCGACGTCAGCTGGTGCGGCCGCGAAGTTGGGGATGCAGGTGACCCGGCCGGCGGGCCAGCCCTGGCCGACGATCCACTCGGCGATGTCCTCGGTGTTCGCCACCAGATGGTCGAAGCCCTTGTAATACTTGAGGCTGTAGTAACCGCCCAGCCGACCGATCCGAGCCCAAGGCCCGCGTGGCGTGTGACGCGCGGCACGGTTCATCCAAGCCAGCGCCACCTTCGTCCGCTGCAGGGCGGCGAAGCCCGCCGCCGCCGGCTTGGTCAGGATGTCGAGCGGCCCGCCGAAGCGCAGCACCTTCACCGGTATCCCCGCCGCTCGCAGGCGGGCCTCCCGGTTCGCGTTGCCGCGGATCGCCGCCGCCTCGGCCACGCCGGCGCGCTGCAGGGCTTCCAGGAGATCGACGAAGTACGTCTCCGCGCCGCCTTCGCCGGCCGTTCCGAGGAGGTGGAGGACGCTCATCGCGGGTGCGACCTTAGCGGCGGTTCGCCCTTTGCCCAAGCGCTTGAAGCTGAGCGCCACTGCCCCTATAACCCGCGCCTCGCGCGATGCGCCGCTCGGTTGGCTGGGTAGCTCAGCTGGTTAGAGCGGTGGATTCATAACCCACAGGTCGGCGGTTCGAGCCCGCCCCCCGCCACCAGCGGCCATCGCGCGAATATCCCTCAGCCCTGCAGCATCTGGCCTAGGCGACGGATCGTGTTCCACGTCCGGATGGTCCCGACGCCCGAGCGCTCGCGCGACAGCATGGCCACCACGCGCGACTTGCCCGGCGGCTCGGGCGTGTAGAGCCACAGGTCGCCGCCGACGATCGCCACCTTCTCCCGGGGACTGGCGCGTTCCTGCAATGTCGCCAGCGCATTTGCGGTCAGCGGGGCGCGCATGATCCGAACCGCCACGTGGCGCGGATCCGCCTGCGTCTCACGCGGGAATGGGTTGGCCGAGACGACGGTCCGGAACGCGGCGGCCGTGCGTACGATATGGTCCACCCGCCGGCCGAACGCGGCCTCGTAGGCGCGCTCCAGGCGCGTCTCCAGTTCGGCCACGGAAGCTCGGCCGGTCTCGAAGACGACGTTGCCGGTGGCCAGGAGCGGACGCGGCCGCTCCAGGCCCAGGCCCTCCAGCACCGGGATCCAGTCCGCATTCCGAAGCCGTCGCCCCTCGGGCAGCAGGATCGAGTAGAGCAGGGCGACATAGGTCGCCACTAGGCGGCGTGCCGATCCTCGGCGTGCGCGTCCGGCTCGGGCGGGGTGTTGATGGTCAGCATGGCGTCGTAGCCCTGGGCCTCGGCCTTGTGGGCGGCATTGCTGGCGGCGGTGACAGCGGCGTCGAGGCTCGAGTAGGGGCCGAAGTGCTTGCCATTGAGCCCGACCTTCCAGACGCCGTCGATCAGGTCGACCGTATAGTTCACCAGGGCCATGCCCATTCCTCGCCCAACGATTGCGGAATCGAACCAGATTCGCGCGCAGAACGCGAGTATCTCAAATGACCCGGGGCCACCCTCCGCGGAATGCTCGCCTGCGCGGCGAACGTGACGTGACCCCCGTTTCTCATCCAGTCGTAACGAGAGTCCTGGGTTGATCTGAG
>NZ_JBMDKU010000026.1:0-35352 GCF_057809855.1 Phenylobacterium sp. FG114
CCCTCGCCTCAGCCTCCGCCCTCGCCGCCGCCTCGGCAGCGGCCTTCGCGGCAGCTTCCGCTGCTGCCTTCGCGGCAGCTTCGGCGGCGGCCCTCGCCTCAGCCTCCGCCCTCGCCGCCGCCTCGGCAGCGGCCTTCGCGGCAGCCTCGGCGGTGGCCTGAGCCTGAGCCCGCTTTATAGCTACCTGCTCTGCCGAGAGTTCCGCCACGGAGCCAAGATTGCCAATTTGGAAATTTCCACCGATGACGCCCCCAACGACGTTCTGTGGACCCGGAACCAACGTATATGGAGAATTACCCGTGAAAATACTTCCCCTAATAGTATTATCAACACCATCTCCCAAATATTGCGGGGCGGATAGAGATATAATTCCCCCAAACGAGGAGATTCCGATGACATCATCGTAGACACTCACATTGTCTATGCGAGCGCCTGGATAATCATTGTATAATCCATCTATCGAATCGTATCTAAATACTAGCTTAACTGTCATATTTGCGTAGTCAGACAAGCTTATCGACAAATCGTCGTAACCACCGCCCTTGGTTTTCGGAGCTATATGTTGAACAGGATTATCAACAGTGGACGTGGAAAATAGTATTCTGTCCACGCTAACCCCATCCAGAGATACCCCTATACTGAGTCTGTCGTAATAGTTCGGACTCACCTCGAATTCGTTAAAATTTACGGCACTGAAATACAAAGTTGAATTAGATCCTATTTTTATCGGTGCACTAACGGCCTGTCCGTTATTCGTTGATCCGGTGTTGTAATTGCCATTCGGTGATGTCCCGGCAAACTCGTTTTGCACGTAGCCCAGTGCAAATTTGCCCGATTGCGGGAAATTTTGGGTGACACGCCAAAGGCCCGACAGGCCATAGCCTGGAGACTGGCCGCCGGCGAAGCTTTCGGAATAGATGAGGCCGATGCTGGCGCTAATCCGGCCTATGAGGGTCAGACTACGACTGGCATAAATGTCGAGTTCGCCTCCCGCATTGGAGCCATCGGCTGCGACATTGGCCCGTGCGGCGATGGTGACTTGTTGACCAGACAAAGTGATCAGGCCGCCGGCTGATCGCGCCATGATTGAGGCACTGGTGCTGATCGTGCCATTCACCACCAGGTCGGTGGCGCTGGTTAGTGACGCAGCACCGCCGTGAGCGGCTCCATTTGCGGCCACTCTGCCGGTGTCTGTAATGGTGACGGCCTGTGCGGCCACCGCAATCGAGCCGCCATTGGCTTGCGGCGTCGCGAAGGTGCTAGTCGCGTCGACCTGGCCACTGATGTTCACGGCCCCTGATGTCGCAATCGCTATGCTGCCGCCCTGCGCAGCTCCGTTTGCGGATACACTGCCGGTGTTCGTTATGGTGACAGCCTGAGCGGCTACCGCGATCGAGCCACCACTGGTCGGTGATGTTGCGGCGGGGGTTGTGCCGACGCCGCCTGAAGCTGTCGGCCCCACCGCGTTGGCGCTGACCGTGCCGCTGATAGTGACTGTTCCTGATGCCGCAACCGCGATGCTGCCGCCCCGCGTGGTTCCGTCAGCGAATACACTGCCGGTGGCGACAACTCCCACAGTCTGCCCCGTCAGGACGACCGAACCTCCGGAACCCATGGCTTGGGCTGCTGATGGAGATGGCGGTGGAGATGGAACGGGCGCACTATTTGAAACGATACCATCGTTGCTTCTAGCCGTTGAGATGGTCAACGGTTGTGTCGATTGCGCTGATGATGGCGCCTGTGTGATGGCGGATGCTAAAAGACCATTGACTTGAGCTGTAGCGGTTGTCGTTGGTTGAACCTGAGCCGATGTGCTTGCGGCGGCGATCATGTTCGTACCCTGCACCGTTGCGCCGGTCGTACGGGATGCGGGCGTCGCGCCGTCGGGACTCGATGTGGTCGATGTTCTTGCGACAACGAGCGTGGAGGCCGAATCTGCGACCGTTGTCGTCACCGTCGTGGATGACCGGCTCACCGAGAGTACCTCTGGGGGCGTTGAGGGCGTGCTAGCCGGCGACGACGTGGATGAGAGTGCAGGCGACGGCGTGGTAGGGTTCGCGGCGACCACGGTGCTGAACGGGGTCGCCGAGCTGCTCGTCGTCGGGGTCGAGCCCGTAGTCGATCCGGTCACCGTCGCCACGGCCGTGTTCGTCGATGCCGGCGCAGGCGCCGGCGACGGCCCGGTCGTCCCGGCAGGGCTCGCGGCGATTACGATGTTGGACGAGGGCGTGGAGCCGGTCACCGTCACGGACGTCCCGAACGTGCTTGAGACGTTGCCGCCCAGCGTCAAGTTGTCCGTGGCCAGGGTGACCGAGGGGCCCGCCAGCCTCACGTCTCCGCCAAGCGCCACTGAGCCGGACCTAAGGACGCCGCTCAGCGTCGTTGGGACATCCCCGGCCACCGTGAAGTTGGCCAACCCCTCTGCGTACGAGACAAACAGTCGGGCCGAATTCAAAGCGCAGGCGTTGTCACACGAGAACACGAACACGCTGAGCCCGCGGAAGTCGCGCGAGTTGTCCAGAAACAGATCAGACCCGTTGAGGAACAGGTTCAGCACGGACGCCGTCTGCCCTGACGGCACGACCGTCGAGCTCGACGTCGCGACGGCGGTCGCCGAACTAGTTGCGGTCGCGACCGAGACACTGCCCACTGCCGCTGTCGCGGCGCCCGAATTCTGAGGCGCAACCGCTGTCGGAGCGGCGGGGGGCGGCGCGGTGCTGGCGCTCACCTGTCCAGCAACTGTAACCGAACCTGTGGTCCCGGATCCACTGAGGGCGATGCTCCCGCCCTGGCTCTGGCCGTTGGCAGAGATGGCCCCAGCCCCGCCCACGGTGACGTCTTGGGCGGCGACCGTCACCGAGCCGCCGACGCTCCGGCCCGTCGCCGGCGCAGAGACGACAGTTCCGGAGCCGCTTGGGTTGGTCACTGCGCTGGGGGATGCAGATCCGTCCGTAGTTCCGCCAATTGACGGGACAGTGGTTGCCGTCGCGGTCAAAGTCGAGGCGCCCGGCGTCGCGCTGACGTTCACTTGGCCGTTCACGGTCGCCGACGTGGCGGCGCCGATCGCGAGCCTCCGAAGTCAGGCTGAAGGAAATATATACTTAAGAGTAACTCCGCGCGGACCACACGGATACCTGCGCGATCGCGCGTGACTCTGCGCATTTGCCGAATGACTCCAGACACGGACGGACACTCGGGCAGGCGCCTTGCGGCCTTGGCCGCAGGTCTATTCACCGCTGTCACGCCGCGTGTAGCGCGCCGTGACCACCCCCGAGGTGATCAGGATGTCCGAAGTAAGAGAACGAGCCGTCGTGCTGAAGCGGCGGTCGGCGATCTCGGCGCGGGCCGGCATCGTAGCTGCCCAGGGCGGCGACGTCGGACCGGTCGCGAAGCCCGGGCCGGCACCGGCCGGCACGAAGTTCTTGGCCACCCCGCCGCAGAGCGAGGTGTGGTCGCCGATCTGAAACACACGTCGGCTGGGAGAACGCGGCGTTCACTCCGGGCCAAGAGCCCGGTCGGGCTCTCGACGGGGCGATAGAGATCGACGCCGACCTCGCTGCGCAGGCGAGGTATTCGGGCGGCTGCCTCGCGCGTTGCGATAGTGGCAGCTTGTGACCTGCCCCCTCCGGTCCCTCGGCCATTGTGAGAGCCCAGGGGGTTGGTAGCTGATCTCCAGCGCCGGCGGTAGCGGCCGGCCGCGGGGTTCAGCCGCACCGCTTCCGGCGTGAGGCCGCCATGCGCCGAGTGGGGTGTCGGCGCGGCAAATGTCCCGCATCTCGATCCTCGGCGAGAAGTTCGCCTCGGTCCGCAAGTTGGACGAGCCTGGCGGTCCACAGCTGATCGTGGAGACCGATGATGCGTCGGGCGACGCCTTCATCGCCTTCGACGGTGACGTGGCGGGTCGAGCCTTCTCAGCCTACCTCACGACCGAGAGCGGCAAGGTGATCCAGGCGGTGCTTCGGCCGCCCGGCGAAGCCCAGACGGTGCTGGTGCGCCTGGAAAGCGCCCCGGCCGGACCGCCGCAGCAGGCGCCGAAGGCCGAGGTCACGCCTGTGGGGCTATCGATGCCGGCGGTCAGCACGAGCGCTGCAGGACCGGCGTCTCCCTACCAAGAACGGCTCGTGCAGTTCGTTCGGCTGATGTTCAATGACCAGGACGCCGAGGGCGTCACCCGTCGGGTGATCGGCGCGGCGCCGATGAAAGCCGGCCCCTTCACCGTGCGACAGGTCACGGCCCGGGACGGCGGCGGCCTGCACGGTCGAGTCCTCTACGTCACCAACGTCGGGAAGCTGGAGGAGGCGGTGTGCCTCGAGGCTTTCCTCGTCGAGCGGGTTTACGCCGCCGCGACGTCGCACGAGCGCCTTCGGCCCGGGGAGCAAGGTCGGGTCTTCATCGTGGAGGAACAGTGGTGAGCGACCTCCCCGAAGCTGAGTCCGCAGACGGCCTGTACGAGCCGATCGCCAAGGCGAAGCGCAATCAACTCACGCTCTACCTCGCCGTCGCCGCCCTCATCGCTGTCATCGGCGCCTTCTACGTCTACTCCCAGTTCGGCAAGCCGCCGGCGGCCAAGGTCGACGAGACTCGTAAGCGCGTGATGGCGACGGCCAGCATCGCGAAAAATCCAGACCCACCTGGTACAAACCGGGTAGATGCCTGACAGTATGGACCGGGTTGATCCCTGACAGTTGAGGCTGTGGGAGGGAGGGCCCTTTCGATGCCGTTCACCACAACGGCGCCGACGGCGAGCAACAACACGAGCACGCTCAGCCCGCCCAGCGGATTATGACCAACGGCCGGATCCGCGCGTCCACGCATTAGATGCGCGAGATGGCGCGCGACTGCCGCGGGGCCTTTGACGAAGTCGGAGAAGCGCGCGTGTTCGCCGCCCACGAACCCCCAGATCACGCGGAATACGATCAGGCCCGCGATCGCCTCGCCGCTGAGGCGGTGGATCAGCACAGCTGTCCCCTCCTCTTCTCCGGTGAACCAGCTCAACAGAAGGAGGCCAGCGAGGCTCCAGTGAAAGATGCGAGTGGGAAGGTCCCACACCTGAATCCGGTCGACGGTGACGGATGCAGTTCGGGCGGGAATGGAGGTCATCGAGCGTGCTCCTGGTGCAGGGAAATCTGCGCCAGCCGGGGCGAGCCGCTTTGACGCAGGTCAACTGCGCGCCTTTGACATGGCTCAACGCCTTGCGGCGTCGGCGCGTCAATAGTGGCGTCTTTGGAGCAACGACATGAAGCCTCGCCTACTCCGCCTCATGACCGCCCTGGTGGTTGCGGCCGCGCTCAGCGCTCCACAAGCGGCCCTCGCCCATTGCGACGCCATCGACGGTCCCGTCGCGCGAGCCGCTCTGAAAGCGCTGGAGACAGGGAACGTGAACATCCCGCTGGCTTACGCGCCGGCCGCGGCGGAGCCGGAAATCCGCGCGCAGTACGAGACGGCGCGCAAGGTTCGCGCCCTGGGTCCCGAAGCGCGCGCGCTGGCCGACCACAGCTTCATGGAAACCGTGGTGCGCCTTCACCGCGCCGGGGAGGGCGCGGCCTTCGAGGGCTGAAGCCGGCGGGGATGGATTGCGGCCCAGCCATTCCGGCCGCCGAGGCCGCCGTCCAAGGCGGGGACCTCTCGAAGATTAAGGCCATACTGGTCCATGACGTCGAACTGGCGCTGGAGCAGCGCCTCGCGCACGTGCGCGAGACCCAGGGTGCGCCGGCCGAGGCCCGGACTCCCGCAGACGTCGCGCGAGTGCGAGAGCGCGTCTCAGCCGAACTTGGGTTCGTCACCTTCGCCGAGACGCTGCGCCAGGCGGCGCATGGCGCCGGTACGGTTCATCACGAGGATTGACCAGTCTCCCCCATCCCTTCACCCCCCGCGGAACCTTCTGCGGCTCATGGCAGCCAACAGGGTGACCGCGGCTAGGGGAGGCGTGGGTGGTGCCTGGACAAGTGCTGGTCCCCTCGAGAGGTCTTGACGGGGAATTCCCCATACAAGGCCTCCCCTCCCCTCGCGCCTAAGCGGCCTTCAGGACGTAACCGCCCTCTTCCCAGCCCGTGACCCGCATGATCTCCGACACCCGCCGCCCGCCCGGTGTGCGCGCGATGTGGATCAGCAGATCGATGGCTTGCCCTATCGCTCGGTGCGGGATGCGCTGGGTCACCTCACCGATCAGATCTTCCAGGCGGCTTAGGCCCTCGGCCGCGCTGTTGGCGTGCAGCGTGGCCAGCCCGCCAGGGTGGCCGGTGTTCCAAGCCTTCAACAGATCGAGCGCCGAGCCGTCGCGGACCTCGCCGATGACGATGCGGTCGGGTCGAAGGCGCAGGGTATCCCGCACGAGGTCGGTCATGGTCACCGCCGGCTCGGTGCGCTTGGTCAGCATCTGGATCTGATCGGCCGCCGAACACTGCAGCTCGGCGGTATCCTCGATCAACACCACCCGGTCTGCGGCAAAGGCCGGCTCCGCCAGGATGGCGTTGGCCAGCGTGGTCTTGCCCGACCCCGTGCCGCCAACGATCAGCAGGTTCTCGCGCGCCTCAGCCGCGGCCCGGATGATCTCAGCCTGGGCGGCGTTCATCATGCCGCCCTCGACATAGTCGTCCAGGGTGAACACCACCTCGGGCCGCTTGCGGATGGCAAAGGCAGGTCGCGCCACGACCGGCATGAAGGCGCCCTGGAACCGCTCGCCGGTCTCCGGCAGGGTCGCGCTCACCCGGGGCCGATCGCGGGTGACCACCTCGCCCGCATGGTCGGCGAGCAGCCGCAGGATCCGGTCGGCGTCGGCCGCCGCCAGCAGCTGCCCTGTCCATGAGCGGCCCTCCCCGATGCGGTCGATCCAGATCTTGCCGTCCGGATTGACCATCACCTCGACCACCAGGCGGTCGGCAAGGGCCTGCGCGATCACAGGCCCCATAGCCTGGCGCAGGGCGGCGACCTTGCGGTCGAGAACATCAGGATGGCGTTCGGTCATGGTGGGCTCACGCAAACGGAGGGGTCAAAGGCTGCCATCGTCGTCATCGGCCCGTAGAGCCGCGACAGGGGCCATGGTCAGGTAGTCGGCGGCCAGCACCGCCTCGGGCGCGCCTGGGGCCTCTGCAGGCCCCTCAGCGCCGCTGTAGCGGGGCGTGGGCACGCGGACGCCGGCGAAGGGCTCAGGCGGCGCGCAGACGGCCCTAACGCCCCGCCAATCGATGTTGGCGGGCCCCGGCAGGTCCGCGGCCCCGGGCCGCTGCTCATACGCCGCCGGCACGCCGTGGAAGTAGTCGCCGGTGCGCGCCTTGAAGAACGGCTCTTCGTAGTAGCGGATCTTGTCGGCCAGGATCGGCTTCGTGTTGTTGACGAACAGGAACTGCCTACGGTCGTCGAGGCCGCGCACGTCCTCCTCCGACAGGATGTAGCGCTGCTGTTCTGACTGCGAGGTCGATCGATGCGCCCGGCCGAACAGGCTGCGCGGGTCGCTGTAGCTCTCCCGCATCTCCAGCGCCTTGCCGGCGCGGCGCGTGACCTTCTCGATGCTCGTCGGCTCCGACGTCGCAAAGGTCGCGGTGATGTGCATGTTGTCGAATAACGGCGTTTTGTCACCGTACTTGGAGAACACGTCGTTGAAGCTCTGGCAGACCAGATGGGCGGTGATCCCGTAGCCGGCCATTTCGCCCATGGCGTTCTCCAGAAACGGCAGACTGCCGAGCTTGGGAAACTCGTCGAGCAACAGCAGCAGCCGATGGCGCTTGCGCCGCCGCCGGCTGTCATAATGCTCGTGCTCCATCAGGCTGTTCACGCTCTGCCGGATGAACACCCGCACCAGGAACGCAAGGCGGTCGGCATGGGCCTGCGGGGTGATCAGGTAGAAGGTCACTGGCGCCTCGGCGCAGACCAGGTCGCCGATCGAGAAGTCGGACCAGCTGGTGGCGTATTCCACGAGGGGATCAGCCCACAGCGACAGCGACGCCCGGCAGGTGGCCAGCACATTCGACTTCACCCGCTCGTCCATGCCGGCGAGCGCCGTGGCCCCCAAACGCACTTCGGGATGGATCTCGGGGATCGGCGCGCCCTCGGCGTCGCACGCGAGGCCATCGGCCGCGTGATAGTCGGGCCGATGGCGATGCTGGGTGTGCAGCATCGCGTGCAGCGTCGGCTCGATGTCGATCAGCAGCCGGCGCACCTGGGCGAGGTTCTTGCGATCGTCCGGCTCGCTGTAGAGGACGTGCAGGATTACCGCCGTGAAGAAGTCGGTGGCGCTCTGGTCCCAGAAATTGAGGTCCCCGGCTTTGCGGCCCAAGGGGTCGACCAGGATACCGACGACGTTCTGGATATCGGCGATCTCCATCGGCCCCTTGCGAACCTCGAACAGAGGGTTCCAGCGCACCGTGTTGGGGTCGGTCGGGGCGAAGTAGAAGACATGACTGAACGTCTTCCGGTGATCCGCCGTGATGTGCCAAAGCTCGCCCTTACGGTCGTAGACGAAGGCGCTCTCCGGCCAGGCGACCAGGGTCGGCACCACATGGCCCGCCCCCTTCCCGCTGCGCGAGGCGCCGACGATGATCGCGTGCTCGGGACCGCCATAGGTCAGGTAGCGGCCCTTGTACCGGCCGAGCACCCGGCCCCGGATCTGGCCGCCCTGCCCAAACAGTTTCGCCCGCGCGACATCGGCTAGATCAGCCCAGGCGTCCCGGCCAAAGGCCTTGGGCTCCCGCGCCGAGCCGCGCGTCGCCAGCGCCACCAAGAGGATCGGCGCCAGGGCCACGGCGAGACCTGCCAGGCCCGCGCCATCGAACAGGCGCGGATAGCGCGGCTGAAGGGTCAGATACCACTCGGCGAACGCCCAGGGCCGGTAGAGGCGAACGGGACCGACATCGGCCCAGCCCGCGCCCAGCGCGGCCGCATAGTGCAGTCCGTGCGCGGCCTGCTGGGTCGCCCAGCTCAGGCCCAACAGGATCGCCAGGACCGCCACGGGAAGCACCAGAACCAGGCGCTGAGATGTGCTCATGTCCGCCTCACCGGCCTGGAAGAATGCCGCGGCCGATGGTCTGGCCCATCGAGCGGTTGACGCGCTCGACGGCCAGCGCCCGGGCCTGCGCCGGATAGCGCATCAAGGCGGCGCGCGCGGGGCCACCGACCTCGCGGATGAACCGGGTTTCGTCCGGCAGACGGGACGGAACCTGCAGCTCCTTTTGGCCCAGCGCCTGGGCCACGCGTAGGTCGTTGTAGGCCCGCGTGGCGCCCTCGATCCGCTTGTCGATCCGCTTGATCTTGCGCTCAAGAGTGCGTCGTTGGCGGGCCACATCGCCCGCCCGCTCCAACTGCGGGCCGCGCCGGCTGGCGACGTAGGCCTGGCCGGCGGGTGAGGCGATCCAGGCCGCCCGCACCTGCACAGCGACCTCCGCCCGTTTCATCGCCGCCCGCGCCCTGGCGATGGCGTTGAGCTCGGCGTGCTTGGCCCAGATCATCCGCGCTGGATTGCGGATCCACTGCACCAGGGCGAGCCGTCGCTGGCGCACCTGGGTGACCCGCTGTTCGGTCTGCCGAAGCCGGAGTTTCGCCGCCGCCACCCCGGTGCGGGCAGGCTGCAAGAGCTCGCGCTGCAGCGTCCGCACGCTGTCGATCCTCGGCAGGGTGAGCGCCGCCCGTTCAGCCGCCCAGCGGTCCCGTTCCGCGACCATCCGCGAACGCATCTGCTCGGCCTCGGTCGTCAATTTCGCAACGGGAACGGCGATCACAGGCGCTTCCAGAACGAGCCGGTCGGCGGTCGCCTGGAAGTCAATCCGAAGCTCTTTGCGCTTGGCGTTGTGGGCCTCGGTGTCGCGGTTCTGCTGACCACGCTCCGAGGCGACATCCTTGCGCTCCAGCGCGCTCGCCGTCGGCCCCAGATGCACGCCGGGTTCGCGATCCGAACCCTGCTCCGAAAGCGACAGGTGCGAGACCTGCGGAGCGTCCGGACCAAGGTGCCGGCGCAGGTGTTCGTTCTGGATTTCCGCCCAAGCCGAGCGCCATTCCCGCACCGCTTTTGGGCTCCACCACTCCGCCGGCTTTTTGCCGAAACCGGCCGGCCCAACCGACCGCGTGGTGACCAGGATGTGGGCGTGAAAATTACGCTCATCACCTTCCTTGCCGGGACGGTGCATCGCTACGTCGGCGACCATCCCGCGCGCCACCAGCTGCTCTGAGACAAAGGCCTCAACCAGAGCCCGGCGCTGGGCGAAATCCAGCTCATGCGGCAGCGACACCAACAGCTCCCTCGCGGGCACGGCGTCCTTGCGCTTCTCGGCGTCCTCAGCGGCGTTCCATAGGGTCTGCCGATCACCAAACGCCGCCGGCGCATCGGCCGGCGCCATGATCGCCGCGAACTCGATGTCGCCCTTTGCTCCGAAGTCGAACTCCATCGCCAGACGCTCGTCGATGAGCCGGTCGCCGGAGCGATAGGCGGCGGCCGCCACGGCGGAGCGACCGGCCGACCTCTGAATGGTCTGAACCTCTAGTCGGTACTGGGCCATGCGCCCTCCCCTGGCTGTGCCGTCACCTGGGCCCCTGCCGGGATCGCTAAGGGCTGCGCCCTTGGCTCAAGGCTTCCTTCGGATCGAAGCGAGGAAGGGCCTTGAGGGTGTCGGGCGAGGCCTGACCGCAGGGTTGGTGGGCGCAGCACATCCAACCCGTAACTGCGCCCTTGTGACGAAATACGAGAAACCACGGCATAGACCGATCTGCACTTTAGTGGCAGCATTACGCCATTTCGTGCTTTTTCATCATCGAAAGGCCGCACCATGGCCAAGGTCGACAAGCGCCGGCGGAACGCCCGTCCGTCCAAGTACAAGCCCCGCTCCCCCGACCAGCTCGCCCGCAAACGCGAGCTCTGGGCGGCCCGGTCAAGCGACCGCGAACGGGCTAAACGGACCGATGAGGAAGCCGCCCTCATCGAGCGTTTGGCGGAGCTGGAGACGGCGCTGAGAGAGGCGGGCCAGGACGGAATCCATAAGCAGCGGCACGTGACCCCGCTTGAAGATATCGAGGATGACGCCAAGCGCTTCCACGTGCTGAAGGCGCGCGTCGAACGGCTTGAAGCGCTCTGGTCGATCAACAAACGCAGACGCGAAACACGTGGCAAAATCATCATTGGCGGCGCCCTGCTTGCCGAGGCAGGCGACGCGCATTTCGAAGGCGACGACGAGCTTCTGGCGCGCCTGGTCGATATCCTCGACCGGCGTGTAGAACGGGTTCGCGACCGCCTGACCGTGCGCGAACTTCTGGGCGATGTGCCCCTGCCCTTGCGGCCTGGCGGCGACGTAAATGAAGACGCACAGTCAGCGCTCCAGGCCGCCGGAGAGCCCCCGCCGGACTTCGATCTGATGGCCGAATCTGCCCTCGCTCAGGAGGCCGGCGGGGAGCTGCTCCCGAGCGAAGTCGACGCGGACTACGCCGAGCTAGACCCGGCTTGGCGGGCTGCCTGATCATCGGTCTTCTCCGGCCGCCAGGCCCGGGCCGTCCACGAAGATCGCGCGGCCGGGATCGGCGACTTTCGTCGCGCGCATAGCCCCCTGCCCTGCCCCTTCCGGGGCGGGGTTGGAGACCGCATGCGCGTCCTGCGCGGCGCGATTGTCGCCGACGAAGATCGCCCCGCCGGCGGCCTGCCAGGCCGCTTCGGGCGAAGATCCACGAGGGGCAGAAGAGGGTTTGGTAGAACGAGGCCCCCTCCCCCCGGTCGAGCGCACATCTACATAAAAACTATGGGCGCCAATCACGGCCGAGGGCCCAGTTCCGCCGAAGTTTACGAGGCCTTCGGAAACCTCCCCGCGGGTCGCCCGGTCCGCCACGATTTGCGGGTTCTGGAAGTAGCGTGCCCCGTTGGTGAGATCAGGTAGGCGACCCTCAAGAGCGAGATTGAGAATGGTCTCGATCCGCGCCCGCTGCGCGACTGTGGGGGCCGGCAGGCGACGCCAGTCGCCGCCGACCCGCATCACCGGCTCGAACTGGCCTCGGGCATTGACCACGGCCTCGACCGTGGCGCCCCATCGCCCGTCCTGGACCCGGTTGAGGATCGTGTAGACGACGGCGGCCAGGCCGCTATCGCCCTGATTGCCGGCCTCGGCGAAGGAGACCCGGGTGATCGCTTCGCGCGCGTCCAGGTCGGCCACAAGGGGAGCGAGACCGCTCCGCGACAAAGGCGGCGCCATCACCGCCGAGGCGGGCGCGGGAGGCGGGCAATTGACGCCCGCGGGCAAGGGTTGGGCGCTCTGTCCGCGCGCGAGCAGCAGGCACAGTCCCGCCAGGGCAGCCGGGTCCATCAACGGTCTCCAGGGTGGGAAAGCGACACGGTCACCGGTCGGAACACACCGACGATTTCGGCGCGGTTCACCGGGCCGAAGTATCGGCTGTCGAAGCTGTTGGGGATGCGCTCGGAGAAGACGAACACTTCGCCGTCGTGAAGCCGGCGGCAGCCGTTCCAACGCGGCAAGACAGCGCCGCGCCGGTCCTTGTTCAGGATCGGCGCGCGCACCTGTCCATTGATCACCAACCGGCCGTCGACCGTGCAGACCTGGTCGCCGGACACGGCGGCGACGGACTTCAAAACCGGGACCCGGCGCAGGTAGTTCATATGCCCGTCCGCGTAGGGAAAGGCGGCCGCTGGCGCGGGAAAGGCGACCAGCGCGCCGACCCTCACCGGCTCGGCCTGCCGCAGATAGAGCCCCTCCGGCTCACTGGCCGTTCGGTTCCACAAGAGCAGCGGACGAGCGCCCCCGGCCGTGGCCATCGACAGTGCGCTGATGAGCGCGGCCCCGCCGCCCAGGACGCAGGCCAACGGCGTCCAACGCGGGGCTGTAGGAGTGAGAAACATCAGGTGGGACCGGCGCAGCCAAAACGAGCCGAAGGCTCGGCAGGGCTTGCGGCCACGATGTGGCTCATGCCCGGCGATTGTGGGCTTAACGCGCGGCTAGCCGGTCACTGATACCCCGACAAACGGGGCGAGTTGCCCATGGGCAACTTGTCGGGAAATCTCGCTAAGAGCCGAGGTCCACGAGGGTGGAAGACAGGAAGTTGCCCATGGGCAACTAGGCCTTCGGACGGACCCGATCGAGCTCGCGGGCGAAAGCGGCCTGGAAGTCCGCGTTGCTCGCCTCGGCGTCCAGCGACAGTTCGAGCACGACCCGCTTGGCGCCCTTGCGCGCCAGGGTGAACAGGGTCGCCCCAGCGTCATTGGTCACGCTCACGACGCCCTTGGCGGCAGGTTTTTTGGCCGACGCCGGCGCCGCGGTCGCCTTGACCAGCAGGGTCACGACCTTGGCGGGGTCAAGCAGCCCCTTCCCGCTCGCCACCGCCGCCGCCTGAACGCCGGCCAGACGCTTGGCTTCCGCCATCACCTTGGGACGCGAAGCGTCGTCGGCCAGCAGGGGTTTCAGCGTCCGGGCATGGCGCTCCTTCAGCTGGCGCGGATCGCCGAAAGCTTCCACGACGTCGGTCGGCAGCTTGCCGAGGTCCAGGAAGCGCGAGAGCCACGCCTTGGGCACTTCCAGCCGTTCTGCCATGCGCTGCGCGACACCGCCGTAGAAGGTCTCGACCGCGTGCCGGTAATCGAGCGCTCGCTCATAATCGCTGATGTCCTGGCGGGCGCGGTTCTCCACGTCGGCTAGGCGGAAGGCCTGCTCGTCGGTGAGCTCGCGCTCCTCGATCAGGTAGCGGATCTCGCGATGCTCGACATTGCGCAGGTAGCTCACCGACCAATGCCGGCGCGCGCCGCTGATGACCTCGTAATCGAACGCCGGATCGTCTTCGACCCGCCGCACGATCGCGGGAAACTCCTGCTCGCCCTGGGCACGCAAGCTCTCCAGCAGATCGGCACAGGAGGCCTCGTTGAGCAAATCGTAGCGTCGATTATGACGGCTCCACATCCGGCAACGGGCTGGATCAACGAGCTTGAGGGTCTTTTCCTTGACGTCCCCGGACGTCACCCGCGCCAGCCCGGTCAGGCGGGTGCTCAGACGCTCCGTTGCGGGCGCGCCGCGTTCAGCGGTCGGGGTTTCAGTGACCGGAGCCACCAAGCCCGCGAGGATGGAGCGGTTCTTGCCTGTTGTGGATGCCATGACCGCCCTCCCCTACCCTAGTCCAAGCCGGCGAAGCTCCGGCCGATGGCTTGGCCAGGCTTTGCGAATAAGCAGTTCGATCTCGCCGTTCAGGCGATCCAGATTGTTGCGGCAGCGCTCATAGGTCTTGGTCGTCGGACCGCTCAGCTCATAGACGGTGCGCAGCTGGACGTTGGCGTTGTCGATCTCGGCGGAGTCGAGCAGCGAGGCCGACAGCATGTCGGCGCCGAACACCGCTTCCATCATGTCCCGGATTTGCGTGTGGGCGCTCTTGCCCTCATCGACCTTGGTCGCGACGACGCGCAGGAAATGGTAGCCGCGGGCTCCCAGATGGTTCTGCATCACCTCGAGCGTCTCAACGATCATCCTCAGGAAGTGCGCCGTCGAGGCGAAGTCGACGGTCGAGGGCGGCGTCGGAATCAGCAGCGCATTGGCGGCGCGCAGCACGGCCAGCGAAAGCATGCCCAGCGCTGGCGGCGGATCTAGTAGGACCACGTCGTAGTCCCCGGCCATACTTTCCACGCCGCGACGCAGACGGTCGAGCGCGTCCGGATTGCCGCGAAGCCGTGCCGCCGCCTCGTATTCGGCCTGGTATAACCCAAGGTTCGCAGGCACCAGATCGATGCCCGGCCAGGCGGTAGACCGAAGGGCATACTTCAGGTCCGGTTCGCCGCCGTGGCGGAAGAAGGGGAGAAGGGTCTCCTCGTCGTCGATGTCGATGTCTGGGTTGAAGCCGAAGATCGTCGTGGTGCTCGCCTGGCTGTCGCAGTCGATCACCGCCACCCGGTAGCCCTTCAGAGCCAGGAACTGGGCGACGTGGCAGGTCAGCGTGCTCTTGCCGACCCCACCCTTGAAGTTCTGCACCGCCAGGACGATGGGCGGATCGTCAGGCCCACGCCGGGGGCGTGTGCCGAAGACGTCGCGCATGTGATTGACCTCGGACAGGCTGTAGCCTTCCCGGCGGCCGGTCGCGCTCAGGCGAGGGGCGGGGAGGCGTCCGTCGGCTTCGGCCTGCCGAATGGCTTCTGAAGTCCGCCCGACCATCTCGGCCGCCTTGGTGACCGTGAACCGCAGGTCGACGATCTTCTGCTCACCCGGCGCAAACACCGTGGCGCGAAGGCGGGTGATGACGTCATGCGCTCGGTCGCTGAGCGCCGACATGGCAGCGAGCAGGACAGGGCCGGAAGCGGTGCTTTCAGCTAGGGCTTGCTTCGCCATGGTCCGCCTCCTTTGCAAATATCCGACAACATGTCTGGAATTTGCCAAGTTTTCGGTCGGATACAATGAAGAAAGGGTTAACAGCGCGCCGAGCCTGAACCCTCTTGGTTCAAGGCGACGGCAAGCCAGCCTGTCCGCCACACGCCGTTAGAAGATATCTTAGAGATAAGGTTAGACAGAGTTAGGCGCCGAACCGAAGCCGGAAAAGCCAGTCCCTACAAGGGGTTTTCAGATCGGCCGGTCACCGAAACCCCGAGGGGAGGGTCACCGATCCCCCGGCAACACGGTCATCGATCCCCCGTGGAAAAGGTCACCGATCCCCCGAGGGCGGAACCCTGCGCTTCTCAAACATCGCATCGACCTGCAAGGCGCGAGCGTCCTCGCGCTCACGGCGGCCCGAATCGGCGGCGAGTCGCTCGAGATCGGCCTTGATCGCGGCGCGCTCGGCGGCGTCGCGCCGCACGAAATGGATGGCCTGGGAATTGTCGGCGGTATTGACGAAGCTGAGGTCGTATTCCGGCAGATCGTTGGCGGTGACGATCCGCTTGAGCAGGTAGTTGAACTGCTTGAGCGGGCTCTCGCTCCCGGTCTTGTCGTGCAGCACACTCACGCGACAGGTCCAGCCACCGGGCTGGTCGCCGGCGTGCTTGCGGGCGATCCGATAGATGGCGCGCTCGACCCCGCCCGCCAGCGCGAAATAGTCCGGATGCAGGGTCAGCAGGGAGCGATCCTTGATCACCCCCTCATAGACCCAGTTGGACAGGGTCAGGCTGAGCCCCTTGGGCGCGCCGGTAACCGGATCCGATTCCAGCACCCACTCGTCGAGCCAGCCGAACTGCGCCTTGGTGTTGCGCTTCGAGCCGCGGATCGAGGTCTGGATCGTGGTGGCTTCGAGACGCTGTAGCGCCGCCTGCAACTCCTTATAGCCCTTGCCGCCGGTGTCGCGCTTGATCGCCTTCAACAGGTCATAGCTGGAAGTGTGCAGGGTGCGCGGCAGATCGTTGACGCCCTGCTCGCGCATCTGATTGATCCGGGAGGTCGCCCAGATGAGGATGTCGGCGTCCCAGATGGTGGCGATGCCGAAAGCCGGGTTGGCGCTGACATGCACCCATACCTCGCCGTCGGGACTGGTGTATTCGATGGGCTTCAGCCGCTTGCGTTTGCTCAACGAAAAGAACGGCCGCTCCATCACCTCCCGCTGGTCTTTCAGCGGCAGGCTGCTCATCCGAGGGATGAAGAGATCGAACTCCTGTTGTCGAATCGCGCGCTTGGACATCTTGGGCGCCACCATGCTCATTTGTGAGAGGGAAGGGTAGGGGAGGGCGCGCCAGGGCGGCCTCGGACCGAAAAGTTGCCCATGGGCAACCTCACCCGGATCCACCCCAAAACGCCCTTTCTTTTCGGCCTTTGCGGGCCCGCCCGGCGACCGGACGGACCCTGCCGAAGGTTAGTCCTCGTCGGCCGCCTCCTGACGATCGAGGGACTTCAGCTCGTGCTGCGGCGTGGCGACCACCACCTTGGAGAAGAAGCGCTCCTGGCCGGTCTGGTCGGTGTAGCGGTCGTGGCGGATCTCGCCTTCGACGAACACCTTGGAGCCCTTGGGAAGATGGCGGCCTTCCAGCCAGCCGACCGTGCCTTGGTTCCAGATCTCCACCTGATGCCAGGTGGTGTAGTCTTTCCGATCGCCGTCCTTCTTGGTGTAGCGGTTGGTGGCGACCCGCAGGGTGGCGACCTTCTTGCCGCCCGAGACGGTGCGGATTTCAGCGTCGGCGCCGGTGAAGCCGATGAGTTGAACCTTGTTGAGCATCACGTTTCTCCAATCGACCGCCGGGAAAAGCCCCGGCGGCTCGCGGTCCCTGCCGCGATCACGCGACCTGCAGGGCCGGGCAAAGGGGCCGGGCCAAAGCCCGCGGGGTGTGGAAACCGGCCTGCACAGAGCGCAGCGGCGGAAGGCCGGAGGGTCCGCACCCCGCGCCTCGCGCGCGAGGTCGGCTTTGACCTGGAACCGCCCGGTCTAGGTTCGTGGGATTGATCGCGGGGGACCGCAGCCCGCTGGACGTTTCCTCGGGGTATTGGTGACCGGCCTCAACGGTGAACTGGCTTCATGCGCCAGGCCAGATTTCCACGCCGCGGGCTTAAGAGGTCACCAGCAGGGCGTCATTGCCGCCGCCAAGGACGGCTCGGACCACTAGCCTGGGAAGGCGACTGTTCTGGACCACGGCCCGTCACTGGTAGGAAACCGGCGAACCCGGGGGCAGAAGACCGTCCTGGAGCGATCCCCGTCCGACATCGTCCAAGGTCAGATGCTGCGGCTCGCGGTCGGCAGTCCACGAGGGGTAAGGTAGAAACTCCGCCAGGCGGATCGACAGGCGCGCCCAGTTAGTTTTTGATCCGCTCGAAGGCGATCCGCATTAGACGTATGGCACAAACTGGACAAATGGGACGTTTAGGGTTATCTCTGACGTCGTGATCGAAGAGGATCGTCCCATGACCGCCGCCCATGCTCGCCGCTCGACGTCTCAAGGCTCTGGCAAGATGGCCAGCCCTGTGGCCGCAGACCTGATCGGCATGTTTGCCCAGCGCAATCCGGAGTCCAGCAAAGGCGAGCTGAGCGAGGTCGTCAAGCTGGTCGCCGAGTTCAGCGCCACGGCGACGAAACTCTCGCCGTCCGCCCGCAAACGACTGATCGCGCGCAAGGCCCAGTTCAAGAAGTTCATCGCCGAAATCGCCGCCGAACCGGAAGCCGCGCCGCAAGTCCTCAAGCTGGCCGCCAAGGCGCCCGCCGAAGTCAGCCAAGGCGCGGGTCTGGGCCAGGTGCTGTCGGCCGAGGAGGGCAAGGCGCGGATCGCGAGCTATGCGACGCCGGCCAAGGTCGAGGATTGGGCGGGCCCGCTTGCGGGTCCAACCGAGCTTGAGCGCGACTTTGGCGTCGCCCGCTCCACCCTGCACAATTGGCAAAAGCAGGGCGCGGTGATCGGCCTGCTCGTGGGCGTGCGGAAACACGCCTTCCCGACCGAACAATTCGTCGACGGCCGGCCCGTCTCGGGCCTCGGCCCGGTCGTCGAGGCGATCGGCGAGCCACGCACCGCCTGGCTATGGCTGCGTGAACCCAATCCTGAGCTCGGCGGCGCCGCCCCGTTGGCGCGCCTGAAGGCCGGAGCGACCGACAAGGTCGTTGAGGTCGCCCGGTCGAACTTCGCCGGCGCGTGACGCTCGATCCCGACATCCTGGCCGACCTCGCCGTCGAGATCACGCCGAAGGCCTATGTGCGCGTGACGCCGATGGCCCACGCGGCGACCCCCCTGGGGGCGGGGTTTGGCGTGACGCGCTTCGCCAGCCCAACCAAGGCGTTCAAGGTGATCTACCTGGGCCAGGACCTGACCACGAGCGTGGCGGAAACCCTGGTCCGCGACCGCTTCCAGGGCAAGGCGACCCGCAAGCTCCTGGATGTCGAGGCCGCGACCTGGGGCGCGACCGAAGTCACCGCCAGCGCACCGCTGACGCTGATTGATTTGCGCACGACGGGCTTGGTGCGGCTGGGTGTCTCGACAGAAGCCGCACGCGGAAAGGCGCAAGGGCAGGGCCGCAAGCTCAGCCAAGCTGTCTACGACCAGACCGACGCCGACGGCCTGGTCTACAGCTCCCGCCTGACCGGCCGAACCTGCATCTGCGTCTACGACCGCGCCCTGCCAGGCGGGCTTGGCGCATCGCCGGTCATCGAAATCACTCGGCTGGCCGGCTTCCTAGACGCCCTGCAGGCCCTCAACGTCACCCTGATCGCCACGCCCTAACAGCGCCCCCAGGGCGGCGGTTCGGAACGAATCACCAACCCCAAGGGGCGGTAGGTTGAGGACCTCTGACACCCAGGGCTTGGAGTCTGTTCGGCGCCTGTTCTGCAGGGTGCGAGGCGCGGCGCCCGGAGGCGCCGCGCCGCTTGGTCAGTGGCGGGCGCTCGTGCGGTCACCGAGCAGAGAGTGGAAATGGGCGATGGCCGCGGCCTCGAGCTCGAACGGCGTGGCGCTGCGCTCTTCCTGACGGTCCAGCTCCTCGGCGATCGCCAAGACGTCCCAGCATTCAGCGACCACGTACCAGCTGCCGGTGTCATAGAAGTCGTGGGCGTGTTGGAAAACCGCTTGCGCCATCGCCATCGTCGTCATTGTCGTCTCCCGCTTTGCTGCCGGATCGGCGGGCTCGTTCCCGCGATCTCGCGACCGGGAAGGGCGGGGAATAGGGCAGGGGACAGGGTCGGGGTCGATGGAAACCGGCCTGCAGCGCAGCGAAGGCCGTGAGGGTCCGTCGGCCCCGCCTCGCCTTCGGCGAGGTCGCCTTGGCCCCTAACCGGCCCGCCCTAGGGTCGTGAGCTGGATCGCGGACGAGCCCGCTTCGGCGGCGCCCATCTGGGAGACGATCTTCGATGTTGCGTTGACGTGCGGGGATCGCACCCCCTCGAGGCCGCTGGCATCTTGCCGTTGGAGCGCCCTAGGCCCGGGCGACAGGCACCTCGTCCAGTCGCGTCGTATAGCGCGGCGTCCGCCACTCTGCTTTCTGCGTCCAGCGCGTCCGGCCCGTGGTCGCCCCGATCACCACGCTGCCGCGCCCAAACCGGCGGTTCGAGGCGTCCAGCGCCGCCATCAGCCGCTCTGATCGCGCCGGATCCTTCGCCGCCAGCAGGCTTGCCTGCACCTGACCTGCGGGAACCAGGCCCTCGCAGAGGACGCCGGCCTTGCTGTAGCGATACCCGTCCCGCCAGGCCTGGCGCGCCGCCTGCCGCGCGCCGGCGACGAGCTCGGTACTGTCGGCCGTGGCTTCCAGGAAGATGACGGCGCCACTGGCGCTGTGATGCGGCCCCGCGCCAAAGGGATTGGTGTGCATGAACACCGACAGCCGCGGGGCGACAACGCCATTGCGGCGCAACTTCTCACCCACCCGGCTGGCGAAGCTCGCGACCGCCTGCAGCAAGTCGCCTAAGTCCGTGATCGGCTGGCCAAAGCTTCGGGTCACCGCGCACCCCTTGCGGCCAGCCGGAACCTCGTCCCACGACAGACAGGTCTGGGCGCGCAGCTCCAGTACCAGGCGCTCGCCCACGACGCTGAGCACGGCGCGGGCCTGACGCGGATCGAGGTCTCGCAGTTGGCCGGCCGTGGTCACCCCCATGGCTGTCAGCCGCGCGGCATAGGCCGGGCCCACGCCCCAGACGTCGCCAACGGGCAGTTCGTCCAGGGCGGCGGCGCGCAACAGCGGGTCGCTCAAATCGCAAACGCCGTCCAGCGCCGGTGTGCGCTTAGCCAGGTGGTTCGCCACCTTGGCCAGGGTCTTGGTGGGACCAAGCCCGACACACGTCGGAATCCCGGTCCACTGCCGGACCGTCGCGCGCAAGGCGCGGGCGTGACCGACCGGATCGGCAAGCCCGGTGAAATCCAGGAAGCTCTCGTCAATGCTGTAGACGACGACCTCGGGCGCGAACCGCTCATAGACGGCATTCACGCGCCGGCTCATGTCGCCATAGAGAACGTAGTTCGACGACAGGGCGGCGACCCGCTCGCGGGCGCAAAGCTCGCGGACCTTGAAATAGGGATCGCCCATCTTCAGGCCGATGGCCTTGGCCTCGGGGCTGCGCGCGATGATGTTGCCGTCATTGGACGACAGCACCACGGTCGGTCGTCCTTCCAGGCGCGGATCGAAGACGCGCTCACACGAGACGTAGAAGCAATTGCCGTCGCTCAGCGCGATCACCGGCCTCATCGGCTCGGCCGATGGGCGCGCAGGGACCAGGCGACCACGCCCCAGATGCTGATTTCACTGTGCGGGTCCGGCGCGAAGGGCGGCGACAGGGGATTGTCATGGCTGAGGGTCGGCCGGCCGGCGACATAGGCCAGCCGTTTGACCGTCGGCTCGCCGTCGACGACGGCGACCACCACGTCGCCGGAGACAGGGGCCAGCGAGCGGTCGCAGACCAGGTAGTCGCCGTCCAGGATGGTCGGCGTCATGCAGTCTCCGGACGCCCGCCACAGGAAGGTGGCGGCGGGGTTAGTGACCACCAAGCGACTGACATCGATGGCGTCTTCGATCCAGTCGTCCGCCGGGCTTGGGAATCCGCAGCAAATGCGAAAACCCACGAGGGGAAGGGGAAGGGGAAGACCGATGACAACGGGACGCATGAGACCTCGAAAGCCTGCCGACACGGGGGCAGGCGGCGAGGTTGAGAACATAAGTAGAACATTTGCGTCCCGGCAAGGGGGCATCGCGCCTGTCCACAGACCGCCAACAGACAAATGGGCGTGACCGCGCCAGCGGCCACGCCCTGCGGGGTCACCCGCGTGTCTTCACTGGAAGGTGGCGGATGCCTCGTTCAGCGGCCTTTTGACCGAGATTGAGGGCGGGTCCGAAGGGCTGCAGTGACGCCCCGCGCGCGCCGTTCAGGGTGTTCGCCAGGGTCAGGACACAGACCGGTTCGAGGGCGATCAATTCGTCATTGGCCCGGAAGGGGGCGGCGCGGCCGTTCTTGTCGAAGTCGGCCTTGGCGAGCACCAGGGTGACCGCCTTCTGCTTGGCCCACTTGATGGCGATCTTCTCCCCGCCTTTGGCCCCTGTCGTCGCCAACGCCATGTCCGGCCATTGGGCCTGGGCCCAGTTCAGCGCATCGAAGATGCGATGGGCGTCGTCCTCGGTGTCGGCTTGCGGCGCGGCGCGGAACGCGACGATGGTGGCGCCAGGGTCAGTCGCGGTGTGCTTGCGAGCCTTGGCGGTCCGCAGGGCGTCGCGCGCGTCGATCTGGGCGGCAGTCAGGCGCGAGGCCTTCACATGTCCCTTCCAAGGGGACCACACCTCGCCGGTCGCCGTGGTGTAGCTCGCCGCAGCGGCGTCTCGCACGAACTCCAAGGCCAGGCAGGCGACGTCGGCGGCGCGGGCTTTTCGGGTGGCGTCCTGCATCTCGGTGTCAGCGATCTCGGAGCCGTCGAAGTCCCGGCTCAGCCGGTTGAGCTCGTCCCTGGCCCGATCCGCGTCCCGTTCGATGCGTTGGGCGGCCGAGTGAAACGCCCCGATGAGCGTCTCGCAGATGATGGCCTGGAAATCCTCGAGTGCGGTCTCGCCGAAGACATCGAGGGTCTCGGTCAGCACCGCATGACCCAACTGGATCAAAGCATCCTCGTGAGGGTGGGGCCGGGGGTCATCCAGGGTCAGGGCCTGGGCTTCGAAGTGGGTGAGCGCGCCGGTCAGCGGCGCGAAGGCGGAGGAGGGCATGAGGGAGATCCTTGTCGGAGTGGGGTTCTGAGCCCGTCGGCTCGACGACCGCCCAGCGCCGACGGCTGGGGACGCCCACAAGGGCTTTGAGCGGAGCGTCCCTTGTGGGGGGCGCCAGACGGTGGCGAGGTCTCAAGAGCCAGAGGACTCCAGGACCGCAGCACCGCCGACACCAACCGTTTGCCGCCTCGGCTTCAGCGTTTGGCGCTGCCACGCACCACCCGTCCGCCCATGCGCTCAGGCTTGACTGCGCCCGGACTTCCGCTCGATGAGGTAGACGCGGTCCTTGAGCTTGGGGATGCGGTAAAGGCCGCCCAACTCGCTGCGATAGACGAGACCGCCGCGCTTGCGTCCAGGCAAAGAGACCACCTCGAAGCGGGAGAACGTCCGGCCGTCTCGAAACAACAGCGGCTCGGCCAGCACCACGACATCACCAGGCTTGGGTGTCGGCTTGGCGGCGCGCCCAGCCCGAAGGGCCAAACCGGACCGGCACCGCTCGCGCCAAGCCAGGGCGTAGGTGTTGTCGGTTGCCGTCAGCAGGTCGAGAATGCGCGCAGGGCAGTCGGACTCGCACGGGCCCATGGATTCGGACATGTCTTTGTAGCCGAACACCAGGCCCTCCCGGTCGCGCGGGTTATGGCGCACCAAGCACACCAGGCCCCAGACCTCCCGCGCCTCCGTTCCGGCGCTGATCCATTCGACGGCGGCGTAGTAGGTGCGCCGTCCGACCACACTTGAGGCCAGCACGCGGGAGCGGCCGGTGTCCCCGTCGTAGGTGAATTGCGCATCGAGATAGGCTTTGGGGGTCGCGTGCCCCTCCAGCGAGCGCATGTAGAGCCAGCCCATGGCGGCCTCCTTGCAAGATGATGGGAAAGGCCGGCTTCAGGCGGCCAAGTCGGCGACCGCGGCCTGGGCGCTGAACGCCAGCAGATAGTCGACGGCCCGTTGGGCATGGCCGGACGCTTCGAGAAGGGCCGAGGGACGATGCCGCAGGATTTTCGCCCAGTGGCCAAGATAGGCCGCATGGCTGTCCAGCATCTGCGGTGCGAGCCCGATGCGCAGACCGAGCGCCGCCGCGCCGATCTCGGCGACCAGTTCTTCGAAGGCGTAGGCCTCGTCGCCGAAGCGTTTGCCGAAGGTGCGATCCAACCGATGAGCCGCGCCCGACCAGTGCAGCTGCTCGTGCGCCTTGGTGGCCAGGAAGTCGTCGGGCGTGTCGAAGGCTTCCGGAAGGGGAAGCCGGATCAGATCGAGCGCCGGCACATAGCAGGGCGTCCCGCGGCCAAATTCCACCCGAGCCGGAATCGCATCCAGCACGGCGTTGCGCGCTGCCGCGCGGGCGGCCGGATCGGGTTCAACGACGTTGAGATATTGCTGCGGACAGTCTGTCAGCTGCTCGGCGTTGAACACGCTATAGGTCTTCAAGTAGCGCAGGATACGAGGATCGCCGGTGTCGTCGGCCGGCCCCACGTCGGCTCCATTGGCGGGATCACCCACCACCCGGGTCTTGTAGAGGATCGCGGGCGAGCCCTTCTCACCCTTGGCCACAGGGGCATTGATCGAAAGCGCTTGGCGGAAGGTGAACCAGTAGGGCGAGCGATAGCCGCGCAGCGCGCCCGCGAAGGCGAGAAGCCAGGCGTTGCTGCCGCTGAAGGGCTCGCCGGTCGCGCGTAGTGGCGCCTTGGGATCGGCGCTGGCCTTCCAGGCCTGGCGCCACGGCGGCACGCCAGCCTCGATGCGGGCGATGATGTCATTGATCAGGTCGTTGAGGGGGTTGGACATGGGAATCTCGGGCTCGCCCCCGGGCCAATCCCGGAGCGCTTGCCCGCTCCGTCCCTTCCTCCAGCCCTTTGCCGGCCGGGCCGCCGGCATGGAAAGAGCCGCCGGCGGATCACCGGCGGCTCCCTCATCCCAGATCTGCTAGGCCGCGGCCGGCAGGATCGTCTGGGCGGGCCAGCGATCGAGGATCTCGCTCAGCACGTCGGGTCGATCGGTCGGCACAAAGACGCGCGGCGTGTAGGCGATGATCTCGACGAAGCAACCAAGCGCCACGAAGCTGGTGCGCTGAGCCCCCGCCCCGACGATCTCCAGCCGCCAGCGGTCCATCACCTTGGCCCGGCGCAGCCACAGCCCGCCGCTCAAGGCCACGGAGGCTCCCTCCGAAAGGACCAGCCGGGTGGCCGCCTCGCCATCACCCACGGCGCTGGCGGTGTCAGTCAGCCCCAGCGCTATCTTCAGTGGCGTGACCTGGGCCGGGTCCAGAAGACGGCCAAGCCAACGGCGCCCGTCAGGCGCCTTCAGCCGTCGCACCGAGGTCCGCTTGTCAGGCAGGCTGCTCCAGATCGGCAACAGCAACCCCGCCACCAACACGAGCTCGCGGGTGACCCACGGGTCCGCCGCCGCCAATTCGGCGTCCCAGGCCGCGCGCCAGGCGGCCTCGTCCGTCCCCTCCCAGGCCGATTCCTCATAGGCCTTCAGCGGCGCGACGCTGCGCTTCTCTGGCCGGATCAGACGGACCGCCGGGACGAGCCGGTCGTCGTCGTTGGTCGTGGTCAGGCCCTGAACGACCAAGGCCGCGCGGCCGGACTTCGAATTGACGGCGAACACCCGTGCTTCCGGATCGGTCTCCGCCAAAGCTGTCTCGGCGCTCATCAGCGCGCGGGCCGTGCGCACCTGGAAGCGCAGCAGACGGGTTTCCGCCCCGGTCACCGCATCCGTGCGGATGACCTCTTCGTCGAGCACCGACAGGTCGTCGGCGACGATGTCCTCCATCCCCCGGTCGAGCGCTCCGGAGGCCGCCGCGCGCTCTAGGATGCTGGTCAGGATCTCGTCGAACGCCGAGAACAGGCTGTTCTGATCGGCGATGCGAAGGGCGAGCAACCGATTGAGGAAGGTGTTCATCGCCGGCATGTCGTCAGACGCCCGCAGCTCGCCGTCGCCGTCCATCAAGCGCAGGCCGGTCTTGGCCTCGAAGGTCTCCCGGTCCATCGCCTCGACGTTGCCGAAGTGCAGCGCGACGTAGAAGGCCTGCAGCGCGCGGTGCGCCCAAGGGCTTTCGAGATTGTCCTCGGCCCGGAACAGGCCGTTGCCCGCTGTCCGGCGCTCGCCCCGGGTCAGGGCACCCAGGCTGTCGAGCCGCCGCGCAATGGTCGATAAGAACCGTTTCTCGCCGTGGATGTCCGTGGTCACCGGCCGAAACAGCGGCGCAACGGCCTGGTTGGTGCGGTGCGAGCGGCCCAGGCCCTGGATCGCAGCATCGGCTCGCCAGCCCGGCTCGACCAGATAGTGGACCCGGCGCTGCTGGTTGGGGACGCCCAGATCGGCGTGATAGCTGCGCCCGGTCCCGCCCGCGTCGGAGAACACCAACACGCGCTTCTTGCCGCTCATGAAGGCGTCGGTCTCGGCCTTGGCGGCCGAGGCGCTGCGCCGCTCGACCACGCGGCGGCCATCGCGGTGGATCACCCGTCGGCTTCGCCCGGTGATCTCCGCGACCTGCTCAGGACCCAGCGCCTCGAGCACGGCGTCCAGCACGCCCGGCACTGCTGGCAGGCAGGCCAGATGGGTCACCAGTTCGTCGCGCAGACGCAGAGCCGCCTGGCTGACGACAGGCGCGCCATCGACCATCACCGGGACCATGGTGACGTTACCGTCCTCGTCCTCGACCGCGTCCATCGCCATGATCGGGAAGGCCCCCATCAGATAGTCGAGCACTTGATCCTTTGGCGTCAGATCGACGGCGAGGTTGTTCCACTCCTCCGGCGGGATCTCGGCGAGCCGCCGCTCCATGACCGCCTCATTGGTCGAAACCACCTGGACGATGGCCGAGCGACCAGCCGCCAGGTCGTTGCGGATCGAAGCCACAAGGGACGGCGCCTTCAGGCCGGCCAGCAGATGGCCGAAGAAGCGCAGTTTGGAGCCCTCAAAGGCCGACATCACGGCAGACGCCGCCTGACCGCTCTTGGGCTTGCCGTCCTCGGTGACCCCAACCGCCTCCAGCGCGGCGCGCAGATTGTGGTGGATTAGCTGGTAGGCGTCGGCCCAAGCGTCCCAGATGCCGATGTCGTCGGCGCTCAGTGGATGACGCAGGGCGTCGTACTCCACGCCATCGAACGACAGCGAGCGGGCGATGTAGAGACCCATCGCCTTCAGCTCCCGAGCGATCAACTCCATCACGGCCACGCCGCCGGTCTCGACGGCGTCCATGAACGCCTCCCGGGTCGGGAACGGCGCATCCGGGCCGCCCCACAGGCCCAGCCGCGCGGCATAGGCCAGGTTCTCCGGCGTCGTGGCGCCCGTCGCCGAGACATAGAGGATGCGGGCGTCGGGCAGCCGGTTCTGCAGGGCCAAGCCCGCCATGCCCTGCTGCGAGGCCTTCTTGGGCCCCCGCGCGCCTTTCGCGCCGCCAGCGGCGTTGGCCATGGCGTGCGCCTCGTCGAAGACGATGGCACCGTCGAAGTCCGCCCCCAGCCAAGCGACGATCTGATCGAGCCGCGACGCCCGATCTCCGCGCGCCGGCTGGCGCAAGGTGGCGTAGGTGGTGAACAGGATTCCGCGATCAAGGCGAATGGCGTCGGCCTGCTTCCAGGCCGATTGCGGGGTCAGGTCGCTGGCCGCGCCGCCGATGGCGGTCCAGTCGCGACGGGCGTCCTCCAACAGAGCGTCGTTTTTGGACAGCCACACCGCGCGGGTCCGCCCCTGCGAAAGGTTGTCGGCGATGACGCCGGCAATCTGGCGGCCCTTGCCGCAGCCGGTGCCGTCGCCAAGGAAGAAACCGCGCCGGAAACTGACCGCGTCCGGGGTGTCCTCTCCCACCAGGATCACCTGGTGCGGCGCGTCACCGAGCCGCCAGCGGCCGGGCAGCAGGGTGGCGTGGGCCTCGCCGGCATAGATCACCGTCTCCAGCTGCGCGTCCGAGACCAGGCCCTGGTCTGTGATCTTGGCGGGCAAGATCGGCCGGTAGGTCGGCGCCGGCGGCGCGACCGAGGCCATGGGGCCAGATTCCACGAGGGGGGAGGGGTGGGGACGGCCCTCCGGGAAGCCGATGCGGACCAGCCGGTAAGCTTGGTAGAGGCCGACATCGTGTCCCTCGCCCGACCACGCCTTGGTCTCGTAAGCGAGGGGTGCCGTCGTCGCCAAAAAGGCAAGGCGGTTCGATGGGGTCGCCAGGGCGCGGGCCCGCGGCGCCAGGATGGCGACGTTGGAGACGGCCCGGAACTGGCGAGGCTGGGCGCTCGGGCGCGGCGCCACGGCGCCCGCAGCCCGGGCCGCATCGGCCAAGGTCTCGGCCGCGATCACCGGTGCGGTCTCGCCAGCCTGGCCCCGGTCCACAACCAGCAGTCCGGTCTCGACGGAAGTTCCGTGCTTGGCGTAGGCGCGGGGCGGGAAGGCCAGACGCAGGACGACCGCGCCCCGCGCCGCCAGACAGCGCATGGCTGCGGCATCCTCGAACAGCCGCGTCGGCACGATCGCCGAGAGCCGGCCGCCGTCGGCCAAGGTGTCGAGGGCGGCATGCAGGTGGTCTTCCAGCACCTGGAAGGGCGGGTTGGCGACGACCGCGTGGAAGTTGCCGGACGCGGGCAGGATGTCTTTCAGATGCCGCGCGTCATGGGCGCTGCGAGCAGCCAAGGGAAACAATCCGTCCAGGATCGCGCCGCGTTGATCGGCGATCTCGTTCAGGGTCACGCATCCGCCGCAGGCCTCGGCCAGCACGGCCAAAAGGCCAGTGCCGGCGGACGGCTCCAGGACCTGGTCGCCCGGCCGGATCTGGGCTGCCAGCACCGCCAGGGCGCCCAACTGCGGCGGCGTCGAGAACTGGTCTAGCGCGACCTGCTCTTCACTGCGCCGCGTGTGGGTGAGGCCCAGGTCGGCGAGATTGGCCAGCAAGGCGCAGATCTCGGCCGGCGCATCTTCCAGCCGGCTGATCTGCGGCGACAGGCGACGCAGCTGCAGGACCAGAGCGGCCTCGACGGCGTCATAGGCGTCGCGCCAGATCCACGCGCCTTCGGCGTCGGAGCCGCCGAAGGCCATGGTCATGGTGTTGGCCACCAGCCGGCGGTCGAGCGCCCGAGAGCGGTTCAGCTGGGGGGTCAGGGCCCGGGCGGCGGCCAGGACATTGGCGGCCTTGTGTGACGCCGGATCAGAGGCGGTTGCCGTGGCGAAGAGGGGGAGCATGGCGTTCATGACGGGGTTTCCGCTCACCCGCGGCGGAGGGCGCCTCCCTCCAGTCCCGACGGGCTCGCCCGTCCACCCCCTCCCTCGATCCTTTCGGGGGCATAGCGAGAGCCCCCGCCGATGGGACGGGGGCTCTCCTGGATCAGGCCGCGATGGCGTCTGCGACCGGCTCGGCCTCCGCTTCCCCTTCCGCCTCGGGTTTAGCCATGCTGTCGACTTCAGCCTCTCCAGCGTCCTCGTCAGCCGGGGCCCCGTCGTCGGCCTCGTCGAGCGCCGCCGGGCGATCCCAGGACAGCACCGCCGGCGCCCACTGCCGTTCGGCCGCCGCTTCGGCGACAAACGTCACCAGGGCGTCCTTCTTCAGGGTCTTGGCGCGGTCGTCATCCACCTCCAGCTCGTCCAGCATCGCCAGCAGCTGGGCCTTGGAATGGACCGCCAGATAGGCCTCGTCCGGCGTCCAGTGGGCCGAGATGTCCGCGCCGCACAGCGCCGCGATCTCGGCCGCCTCGGCCCGGGCGCCGTGACGAAGAAGGCTGGTACGGGCTTCGCGGATGTTGAGGGACACCGCCGTCAGCTCCGCCAGCAAGGCCATCTTCTCCCCGTGCGGCAGGGTCTCAACCCAGGTGATCGGCCGCAGCCCGGAGGCGCGATAGGCCTCGCGTCGGGCGTCCAGCCGGCCGCGCACCTCCCCGTCCAGCGGCGCGATCGGGGCCTGGGATCCGCGCTGATAGCGGGTGGCGGCGATCTGCGAGGCCGAACCATCGAGCGCCCCGCTGGAATGCAGGGCCAACTGCTTGAAGAGCTGGGCGACCAGGACCGTCAGGGCGGCGCTTGGATCATCGGCCAAGTCACGGATCAGACCGCGGGTGGCCACGTCAGTGCGGGTCTCATGCAGAACGTGACTGGCGCCCTCGACCTCCACATCCGCGCGGGGAACCTCCACGTCGTTGGAGGCCCCGCCAAATCGACCGCCGGTCGACACCTCGTCGTCCTCGGCTTCCTCTTCCTGCGGCAGATCCTCGATGGGGAGGGGGACCGAGAAGAAGGTCGCCGCCAGGCCGTGCCCATCCGACGGGGTGAGCAGCACCGCACCGATTTTGCTGCGGGTCAGCACCGCGCCCGCCGCCACGCCGAAGGCGCTGACCAGGGGCGCAAGCTGGGCAGGCGCCTCTTCCGTGGACGGATCGAGATCCTGCAAGGCGCTCTCGAGTTGGGTGACCTGATAGCGGGCGTCGGACAGGGCCGTCTTCTGGCCCTCGTCCAGGTCACGCTCCCAGACATGCGGAAGGCGGAAGAAGCCGTCCGGCGCGCTGTAACCGGCTTCGCGGCCGACAAAAACCGCCAGCCCCTCGGCCTTCAAATGATCGACGATCGGCTGGACGCGCTCGCGCCAGGCGCCCTGCAGGACCTCCGGATCGAGCAGGAAGTCGGGATATTCGCCAAACAGATCCGAGGCGACCCGGCCACCGGCGGCCAGGTAGCGGTCGATGCCGACCAGGGTGAAGCGATCGTCATCGACCGTCGCCCGGTCGTGTTCGACCACGGCGCGCAGCTGATAATCCTGGAAGTAGCCGTCGAGTGCGGTTTGGGCGATCTCGGCCTGCTGCTTCTTGTCGGGCAGGCGGGCGAACAGGCGGACCTGCTTCAACGTCAGCCGGCCCTGCCGCAGCGCCTTCAGCACCGTCGGATGGACGGCGGCCAGGGCCTCCAGGCGCTTGATTTCCAGCTCAGCGTAGCCGAGCGCGGTCGAGATCGCCTGGGTGTCCATCTTCGCCTTCCGCAGCTTGCCGATGGCGGTGATGACGTCGGCGATGTGGACCGGCGCATGCTCAGTGTTCGGCAGCACGATGGCGGCGGCTTGCTGGGCCGGCGTCTCGGCCAGCAGGCAGTCGATGCGGTAGTCGTCGTCGATCTCGCCGCGCTCGCGCAGCAGGATCAGGCCAAAGCGCCGGCGACGGCCATCGAGCGCCATGAACAGGGCCTCGCCCTTGCGCCCCGGACGCACGATCGGCGGGATGACCACGCCGGCTGCCAGCAGGGTGTCGGCCAGCTGCGGCACGCCGTCATCGGCCGGCTCATGGAAGCGAAGGTTCTCCTTGGCGAGGCCAAGGTCGCCGAGGCGCACCTGGATGCGGCTCATGGCGACCGGCGAGGTGGGGGATTGATCGGTCATCGGGGTCTAGCTCCTCACGCCTGGGCGAGGGACATCCTGCCCCTGGGCGCACCCGCCCGATCCCTTCCTCCCTCCTTTTGGATCTCAGCTCAGGACCGGGTCCAGGAGCCCCGCGGCTTCCGCCTCATTCCAATCCCCAAAGCCCTCCGGCGGCAGCGCGACACGCGCCTTCAGGCCCGCAGCCGCCAGGCCGGCCCTCAGCTGTTCGGCCGACGCCTCGCCGTCGACGCCGCGATCGGCGGCGATCAGCACCTCGCGCACGCCCTGTGGCGGGCGCCAGTGGCGCAGATTGCGCGTCGACATCAGCGCCCAGGCCGGCAGGCAGAAGCGCGCACTGGCCGACAGAGTGGTGAAAAGCCCTTCGCCGACCAGCATCTGTGGCGCGGCCGCATCGATGCGCACCGCGCAGTTGGCCGGCGAAGGACCCACGGTCTTGCGGCTGAGCCGCAGATCGATCGCCCGCCGGGCGTTGGGCGCCAGATAGGTGACCTCGACAGCGGTGAACGCGCCGTCCTTGTCGCTGATCGCCGCCAGCAGGGCCGGACGGTGATGGCGCGTCTCGGCGTAGGCCGAGACCGGCGTCTGCCCACCGTGGCGCAGCACGTCGGGGCCGGGCAGGGCGCGGCTGACGCTCCGCTGGGCGCAATGCCGCGCCGACAGCGTCCCACCCAACGGTCGGCCGGCCTCCCAGATACGCAAGGCGGCCTGGCGGCGTTCCAATCCGGTCGCTGCGCCGGCGGCCTGGGCCCGGCGCGACTGCGAGAGGCTGGTCGGCGCATTTTGCGCATCGACCAGGCCTTCGCCGCGCAGGTAGTCGAGCACGTCCTTCCAGTCGCCGTCGCCGAAGGTATGGACGATCACCCGGCCTTCCCGCAGCAGCAGCGAAACCGAGCGGTCGGCGGCGCTATGGCCAGGCGCCGGAATATTCGCCCTCAGGCCGCGATCATAGAGATCGCCGCCCAGGGCCTGGACGATGGGTCGCAAGGACATGGGTCGATCCTCCTTTGTCCCTCAAGGGTCGCCCGAAGGCCCCCTTTCTCCACCCTTCCGCCGCGCCGCAGGCCGGCCCAAGCCTTCAGGGGGCGTTGCGGGGACCTCCCCGCTGGAGGGGGTAGGCGCTCAAGGCCTGCCTTTGCGACTCAGGGGGAGGGCGCTCCCCCACGCTTCGCGCCTCGAAAACCACACGCCGATGTTGGCCCACTGCACAGGTCTCAACGAAGACGTTCAAAATTACGACGCCTGCCCGGCAAAACCGGGCGGACATTGACGCACACGCCTAAGCTCGCCCGCGACAGCACAGTGCTTTTCTGCCAAGTTAAGCACGATTGAAGGGGAGCAGGCTTTGCCGCAGCAGATGATGGCTGAACGGGAGACAGAGACGGACGCCCGCGAGGAGGCCTGGGTCATCGCGACCAACCCGGACTTCCCGATCCGTGCCCGCAACGTCAATTGGTTCCTGGAACGCGGCGGCTCGATCAAGGAAGTTCGGCTCACCGAATCGGAAACCGGCGAATGGAGCGTCTGGCTGCGCTTGGCCGGCCGCTCAGGCGAACACCGCCTGGCCATGTTCAAATCCGACGAACCGCGCGTCTATCGCGATGTCGCCCGTGCCATCGCCATGTGCCGCGACGACTTCGGCTACTTCGGCCCCATCACACTCTCGACCGACCGTCAGCCGCAAGGTGTAGGAACCTTGCCTTCAGCTAGTCAGGATCTCGGCACGGCTTGAGGCCGCCGAATCTGCGGTCAGGAGGCCGGACCAGATGACCGACTACCGCGTCCGAATGTCCGATCGCTTCCTGGAAGCCGCGATCATGGGGGCCATCGAGGCCTACTGTCATGGTGATGGATTTCAGACCGAGATCGAGACCATCGGACCTATTTGGGGACATCGGCGGGTCGTCGGCAACGAGCAGATCATCTTCCTAGAGCGCCTGGCGGTGAGCCTGTCGGCGGACAGGCAGACCGACTCCGTTACGCCAAAGGCCGAGGCCACCGATCTAATGGCGGAAGTCATGGAGCGCCTAGCGCCAGAGCTGACCCTGCTCGGCGACTTCCACTCGCACCCCTACAAGGACCGCGCGACGGTCAATCGGATCAAGGGGTTTGAGTTCTCGCCGGGAGACTTCAACTCCTTCCTCCACGACGATGATTTGTGGGATCGCAACCCCGGTGGGCCAGTGATGCTGGTGGTGACCATCTGCCGACTGAACAGGGTTCATGACACTGACGGCCAGCAACTCCGCAACAACGTCTGGCAGTTCGACCTCGGGGAATTCCGGTTCTGGATCAACGTCTGCATCGGCTACCTCGATGACGGCGGCCAGCGGCAGCACACCGGAAACAAGCGCTCGAATGTCTGGCTGGATTTGAACTCCCGATTCTTCAACCTCAGCGGTGATCGTGTCGGGGGCTGAGGCACCGTAGGCAAAGGAGGGCGATTTGGCGATCGAGCTAAGCAACGGACTCGCGTGGCCCTCCCAGGAGAAGGCCAAAGAGCACTTCCGCGAGATTCTCGCCCGTTACGCCGACGATGAGATCATCAGCAAGCCCGGCGATCATGACGATCTGCTGGCTCTCCTTGAGCGCTACGACGCAACGGTCAGCGTGGGCCAGACCAAACTTGGTGCGGGTGTCCGCGCCTTCCAGCGCCGAATGAACCGTGGCGTGGGCTGGCAGACCGCAGGCTTCTGGGTGTTACGAGTCGACGACACCGAAAGCGACTTCAGCTTTCCAACCGCAATCGCTGGCAAGCCCAAGGCTCAAAGCAGCGAGTTCAACGACGCTTGCCGCGCTGCGGTCGCCGGCGACATCAAGGCCGCCAAGGCCCGGCACTTCGCCGAACATGCCGATGCTGACGGGCTCGTCGAATGCGAGGTTTCAGGGATCAGGCTGGCGGCAACTGAAGCTCACCTAGATCACGCAGAGCCGAGTTTCGGTCACCTCGTCATCGTCTTCAGAGCAGAGCGGGGCTGGCATGCGGCCATCCCGCACGGCGTGCTAACGACGCCAGAAGATGATCAGATGACGACGACCTTTGTCGATCCTGACGTAGGCGAGGCCTTCCGGCTATTCCATCGCGAGCGGGCGACGCTGCGGGTGATCTCCGCCAAGGAAAATCTGTCTCGCGCCGCGCGCCAGCGGAATCCCAGCCTCATCGCCATCCACATCTGACGACGCGCAAGCAACGCAGCCGTTTCATCCACAGAAACGCTGAAACCGCACGGTGTGGGGATCCGCGCAGGAGAATCACCTGTATTGTGTTGCTCGTATGTTCTACGGTGACGCATGCCGAAGCTTCTGACTGCGAATCAGATCCTGGGAGAGCTTGGAGAAGCGGCTGCACGCCAGCGTTTTCTAACCATCGGTTTTCAGTTTGATGGGCGCTCCCGGTTGGAAGCGGGCATTGATGGCATCGCCGAAGTGATGACCGAAGGTCGGCCCTTGGCCAAAATGATCGCCGTTCAGGTCAAGGCCCGCAAGGAAGGTCGCTACACCTCCGAGGATGACGCGGGCTTCGCCTATCTGATGCGGAGCGAGGACCTGGAATACTGGCGGGGATCAAACCTGCCTGTCATCGTTGTGCTCTACCGCCAGAGCGATGAGTCGCTCTACTGGCAGGCGGTGCCCCGCGGCGCCCTGAACGAAGAACGACGCCTCGTTTTCGACAAGGCGAAAGACGCGCTCAACCGCGACGCTGTTGACCGGCTGGCAGCTCTTACCGTGCCAAAGAGCGGTTTCGGCTACTACGTGCCGCCGCTCGGCGAGGGCGAGGAAGCCCTGGTCAATATCCTGCCGCTGATCCTGCCCCAGGACATATACGTCGCCAGCACCCCCCACACGGGCAAGGCGGCGGCAAAAATCCTTTTGGATGGCGAGGATCCGGCCCGGTTCGACTGGGTGATCCGGGGCGGCGTTTTTTGGTCCTTCGAGGATCCAAGTCGATCGGTCTGCCGGCATATCGTCGACCTGGATCAGATCGAGGCGATCGACACCAACCATTTAGCGTTCCACGAAGACATCGACGAGCAGAACCATTTCGCGTACCTGCTGCGCAGCGCGCTTCAGCATCAACTGCGCCGGGATCTCTCCTGGAATAAGGATCGAAAGCTCTTTTACTTCCGCGCGTTTGAGAAGAATCAGCCGCGGATATTTGCCTACGACAGCGCCAAAAAACGCACCTCGGCCGACGTGGTCAACGTCTCGATCAGCAAGAAGGACCCTGAGCGGGTCGATTTTGTTCGGCACCATGCCTTCGAACCCCGCTTCGAGCTTCTGGGCGATCAGTGGTGCCTAGTGATCAATCCGACGTACTTCTTCACGACCAACGGCTTTACGCCCCACACTCACCCCGGCGCTCTCCTGTCTGGCAAGAAGCGCATGGACAACAGCGCATCTCTGCGCGGCCAGGTCATCATGTGGCATCGCTTGTGACGTGACCCCCTGAAACTCAGCCAGGAATAGCTAGAGTCCGCCCGACCAAAG
>NZ_JBMDKU010000027.1:0-31575 GCF_057809855.1 Phenylobacterium sp. FG114
TCAGATCAACCCAGGACTCTCGTTACGACTGGATGAGAAACGGGGGTCACGTCACTTGCTCACCCAGGCGCAAACCGGTGCCGGAGCGCTCTTCGAAACCGATGAGGCGTCCGGACAAGTCTTGAAATTCGCCGATCCCCCGAAGGTACAGCTTGCGACGCGCGTCCCGGAAGATGTCTGGGGCTCGCCAAAAAAGAAGGCCGAGGAAGCGGACACTCAGACAAGGATGCTTGTGTGATGGAGTTCGAGAGCCGCATTTTCGACGAGCCGCAACTAGAGTTCGGCGACAAGCACCATCACCCCGACCCACGCCTCGGCCTTTATGAGGCGGGGCCGCTGCAGACCTTTGTCGGCGATGTCATCAAGGTCGGCGTCGTCGGCAGCGCCAAGACGATCGAGGACACGCGCAAATTTCTCGCTGCGGCAGCAGCGGGGTTTGAAGGCATGTCGGAGAAGCACCCGAACTTGCACCCCGCTTTCCCGGGTCTCACCAACCACAATCCATACCGCTGCCGCTTCGAGATTGACGAAGGCGCCGCCCTGGCGCTGTCTCAGAGCCGCATCGAGAAGATCACGAGAGAGCCCAACCACGAGAAAGCGGTTGAGCTGGCGGTCGATGAGATCGTCGCTCAGCTCCGTGCGCTCGAGGAAAGTGGGGATTGCCCGCACGTCGCCATCGTCGCCTTACCCGTGGCTTTGATCGAGCGGGTTATGAACGCCAAGATCGACTCGAAGGGGTCTCTCGAAAAGGACGACAGCAGCGGAACCGACGCGCCGAATTTTCGCGGAATGCTCAAGGCGAAGGCCATGGGGATCAGTTTTCCGATCCAGATCGTCTGGGAAGACGTGATCGACGAAAAGGCCGTCATCCCTAGAAAGATCAAGGAGACCAGCGCCCGTAAGATTCAGGACGCCGCTGGCCGGAGTTGGAACCTGCTCACGACCCTCTACTACAAGGGGAGCGGGCGCATCCCTTGGCGTCGAATGCCCCGCGAGGGAGAATACACCTCTTGCTATGTCGGGATCAGTTTCTATCGCGAGGCCGGCGGCCAGCAGCTGTTCACCAGCGCCGCGCAAATGTTCGACGAGCGGGGACGCGGGTTCGTACTCAAGGGAAAGCGCGCCCACACTGAGAGCCGGGGTCGACATCCGTACATGACGGAGGACGACGCCTATGAGCTGATTTCAAACGTCCTCGCGGCTTACAAGACGCACCACAAGCACTTCCCGGCGCGGGTGATCGTGCTGAAGACCTCGAAGTTTCGCGAAGAGGAAGCCGACGGCATGCTGAGGGCGCTCGGCGACGCAGGCGCTGAGCTCCGGGACCTGGTTTGGGTCCAGGAATCCTACTCGATGAAATTGCTGCGTGACGGCAATTATCCGGTCCTGCGGGGGACCTTCGTCGACCTCGGCGGAAAGGGACTGCTCTATACGAACGGCAGCATGCCCTACTACGGGACCTATCCCGGTCTCTACGACCCACGCCCCTTGCTGCTCTGTCCGCACCGCAGCTGTGACAGCACGGTGACCCAGATCGCTGAGGAGGTCCTGTCGCTGACGAAGATCAACTGGAACTCGACCCAGATGAATCAGCGCCTACCCATTCCGATCCGGGCCGCTCGGGCCGTCGGCGAAGTTCTGAAGTACGTAAAAGAGGGTCAGGTCGAGAGCGCCGACTATCGCAAGTATATCTAACCGCGTTGCCGCTCTGCTCAGCGCGCCGCCGCTATCCAGCCCGCCGCCCGCGCCTCTGCCGCGGAACAAAACCAGCGCTCCCCCTTCGACGTATCGATGCGGGTCACCGCATAATCCTCCTGGCCCGGTACGTGGAAAATCCGCCGGCCCTTGGCGTTGATGTTGCCCTTGATGACGCAAACTGGCTGAGGGGGTGCGGCAGGCGCCGGGAGCGCTTGGCGCGCTTCGGCCCGCCAGGTCGAAGGGGTCTCGAAGCGACCAGCCCACAGACCGCGCCGCGCCCTTCGCGCCTCGAGCTCGGCCGACGCATAGGCGCCGCGGCTGAACTGGACATAATCGACCGCCCATCCCGCTCGAACCATCGCCTCGCCCAGATCGGTCGATCCGGCCAAGCACTGAGCAACCGCCCGGCCATAGGGATCACGGTCGCGCACCTCACAGCGCACCGCCCGCTGGCCGATCAGGCCGACGAGCTGGCCGCGCGCGACGTCGCCGCAGGCGTAGGTTTTGCCCTGGTCGTTCTGGCAGACCTGTCGGCCTTCCGGGGCATCGACGCCCCAAAGGCGGACCCTCTCGGCGCCGACGCTGAAGCTGTCGCCATCGACGACACGGGCCGGGCCCGTCACCTGCGCCGGCGCGGCGGCCGCCAACCCGATGGCCAGCGCCATAAGGCTCAACCGCCGGATCATCGCCGGTCCTTTCGCAGGGTGATGATCACCCGGTCGACATAGACCTCGGCGACCTCGGCCGCGTGCAGGATCGCGTCGACGTAGTCGCGCTTGATCCGGTCGGCGGCGATCTGGCTGAGCGTCGACAGGGTCAGCACCCCCTCATCGATCCCATGGAAGCCGATCCGGCCGAACCAGCTGCCATAGGCGCCCTCGCGGACCAGCCGGCGGAGCGGCTCAGCGATCTTTTGCCAGACGGGGTCGTCGACCCCCGGCGCCGACATCAAGGGCGGCGGCGGTTCAACCGGCGGAATGTCGCCCTTGGCCTTGAGCACCCGGGCGAAGTTGAGCCGCAGGTCCGGCGCCCCCTTCGGCTCATAGGAGGCCATCCGGCCGAAATATTTGCACGGGCTGCGAACGTCGGGATCCTCGATGGCAATCGCCAGCATGGCGATGGCGCGGACCCCGTGCCGCTTCAGGGCCCAGGCGAAGGTCTGGTCGTTGTTGCGCTCACGTTCGGGCAGTAGATCGTCAACGGCGGCCGCCACCCGAGCGAGGTCGGCAGGCGTTACGCTGGCCGGGTCGGCCACAGCGCCAGGTCCCACCAGCGCAGCGATGCGGGGAGAGACCTGGAAGGCGGCCCTAAGCTCCTGGCGGACCATTTCCGCGGGCGCGGACCCCTCCGAAAAGGCGCTGGAGAAACCGCTTGCTCCCTCCGGAGAGCAAATGGCGCTGTCTTGTCCGGTGCCTTGGCGTTTGCCCGAGGATTTTCGGACTTCGCCGTTCTCGGCGGGCGAAGGCCGCCGCTGATCAGATTGATGTCGCGCTGAAGGCGCGTCCTTTCCTCGTACAGAAGAACTGCCGTTCTGATGGGACTGTTCTACGTGACTGAATCTTGGCGCCCGGGCGGTAGTTCTTTCACTAAAGACGACGGGTTCGGAATAGGCGGCCCTCCGGGCCTGAGCAGCTTCGCGGACGGCGAGATCCGCGGCCTCGAGCTCGTCCAGACGCGCCACGAGGGGGGCCAGGTCATAGGCCTCCACACCCGCCGGCCGATTGGCGCGGGTGTAGTCGCGCACCATGAAGCCGGCAGCTTCCAGCGCACGCCTGTGGGCGCGGGCGTTGCTCTCGGTGCAGCCGAGATAGTCGGCGATCAAACTGGTCCCGGGCCACACCGTGGCCACGTCCTGTTCAAGCCGATCCTGGTTCAGATGCTCGACATAGAGGAGCAGGGTCATCCGCTGCTGCACGGTGAGCGTGGGCGTGCCCTTAAGCACCGCCGCGGCGATCCGCGCCACCGAAACGCCCGGCTGCCAGCGCCAGGCGCGGGCCTGCGCGCAGACTGCGTCAAAGTTAGGGGCCCGCTTGGCGAAACCTGGTCGCCAGTCGTCGCCCGATAAGGCCGTTCGCATGTCGTCCCTTCCTAACGGGGACGAGGCCATTTCACGGTCGTGAAACCGGCAGGCAAAAGACCATAGGTCTCCTGTTCGAGGCCTTGACGACGCAAAAAGCGCCGCTTAGGCTTACTCGATCAAATCAAGCCGCTACCACACGGCGCCTGCGATTTCCGAGAGCCTCCCGCGCCAACGGGGGGCTCTCGCCGTTTAGGGGTCTCGTCTAGGTCACGATGAAGTCCTCTGGGGCGACCGAGCGCGCACGGAGGGTCCGCGACGCGACTCAGTCGACGACAGCGTTCAGTGAGTCTGACGATTCCTAAAGGCTTGGAATTGCACCCTTTTGGCCAAAAAGGGCCGATTCGGGCGGTTGACGTCTTTCCGGAAACGAGTCCGCCAAGCTGCGACTCAGCGCGCTAGGGCTTGTGGTGCCCGCACGCCCCGACCCCACCTGTTGAGAGATACGGCGGCAGGACCACTATGATGAGGCGGGCTGCGCCTTGCGCCAGGCCTGGAAGCCTTTGTCCGCGTCGATGAAGGCCGCGAGAATGTGAGGGACCAGCTGGTCGAGCTCCAGCGACTGGTCGTTCGCTTGAGCGAAGGCGCGCTGATAGTCGGCCAGATCAACGGCGAGCTTGCCCTTCAGCTTCAAACGCAGATCGGTTGTCTTCTCCTCGAGATCGATCTTGCCCAGGGCGAGGGCGGTCTTGGCGGGGCGCGTCATGGGCGTCTCCTTGGGTGGCTTGCAGGAAGCGGTCGATCGCTGTGAAAGCGAAATCGGTGAGCTTGAGATTGAGGGCGTCCGTCTGGCGGCGGATCCGGACACAAAGCGGCTTCGAGAGCCGGACAGAGACCCGGTCCTTGGCGCCGCGGACGGCGGGAAACGTCACCGCCTCACCGCCGTCGAGCGCTTCGACCAGCTCGCGGAAGGCGCGCTCATAGATGAGCCGAACACAGCCCCTGGGATTCTTGCGGGTGTTCAGGCGCTCGGCGGTGTCGAGCATGTCCTGGTGAAGGCCTTCCGGGAGGAAGAGGCCGAGCTTTTCTGCCGATGGGGTCATCGCAACACTCACGCTTACGGGTACGGGGCGAGGATCATGTCCTTGCTGACAAGCACGCGGACGGGCCAACCGGCCCGGACGCGCAGGGTGGGCTGGCGATTGAGATCGCGCCCGGTGATCTGCTGGCCAACCTGCTGGGCGGAATTAGACACCCCGCTGGCCGCCGAGTTGATGACGAGGGCGCCGGAGCTCCTGTTGCCGGCGTCCTGGGCTGCGGCGGCCCCGACGCTGAACAGCGTCGAGAGGATGACGCCGCGCGCCAGCTGTCCGAAATGACCGTCGGTCTTGTCCTGCAGACCGGCCGCTCCAGAGAGGTCGGCGCCGGCCATCGACCCGATGTTGATCGAGCGGCCGTCGGGCATGATGATCCGGTTCCAAGCGATCAAGGCCCGGTTCTGACCGTAGGCGATCTGGCTGTCGTACTGGCCGATGAGGCGGGAGCCCTGCGGGATCAACACCGTTCGCCCGGTCCTGTGATCGTAGACCGGCTCAGTGACCTGGGCGATCACCTGGCCCGGCAGGTCGGAGTTGATGGCCGTCACGAGCGCGGCCGAGATGATGCTGCCGGCCTTCACCTCCCAAGGGCTCAAAGCGGGCTGCAGGGGATTGGTCAGGTAGTCGTCCGTCCTGGCGTTGGCGGCGAACTGGCGCTTGGCGGCTTGTCCGTTGGCGGGTTGCACCTCGGCTGCGGCCGGCTCCCCGGCGCCCCCGGCAGACGCTGCAATTGGCCGAACCAGCGCCGCGAGATCGGCAGGCCCCGCCGCGGCCGCGGCTGATGGCTGACCGCCAAAGAAGGGGCCGGAAGTCCGTGCCGCCAGCGCCTGCTCACGCGCCGCCTGAACGGCAGGATCAACTTGCGCCGGCGCCGGCGGCGGGGGCGGCGTTCCCGCCGGCAGCGTACCGGGCGCCCCTTCCGGCGGCGGCAAGGCCGCGGTCCCAGGCAGGGCTTGCGCCTGCAGCGCCGGATCGGCGTAGCCCGCCGCATATCTGGTGGAGATCGCCGGCGTCTGGACCTGGCCGGTGTCGGCCGCATCCGTCATCGCCTCCGGGCGGGCCTGGGGCGCGTGAGCGCCGCCAAAGCCCAGATAGAAGCCTAGCGCCACGATCCCGGCGAGCCCCGTCGCCCCGACGATCAGGTACTTGCGATTCCAGCGAGTGACTGGATTTCGTGGCGCGGCCAGGACGCTTTCCGGCGCGGCCTTACGCGGGTGAGAGTTGAGAGGGGGATCGGGCGGAAGGTGGGTCACGAGCGCCCCCCTTCGCCTGTGCGGGTGATCCGCACCACGGTCTGCTTGCCTTCGCCGAGCCGCAGCTCCGCGACGTCGATCAGGCGGTCCACGACATAGTAGCCGCCGAGATAGCGGTAGTTGACGAGCTGGGCCTGCTTGTCAGGACCGATGAGGAAAAGTGGCGGGGCCTCGGTCGTGGCCATGTCGCGCGGAAACTGGATGTAAGTCTTCAGGCCGTCGTCGAACACGCGGACCGGCTGCCAGCGCGGTGCGCGAAAGCCGTTGGCCTTGATGCGATAGCCGAAGTGCAGGGCGTCCACCGCCAGGCCAGAAGCCGCGACGCCTTGCGTCTCGGCCGCTTGGGCGGCCTGCCGCTCGCGGGCCTCTTCCTGCGGATAGTTCCAGCTGATGACGCTGGTGTAGGTGTCGCCCTCGTAGCTGACGGCGTCGAGCAGGTAGGTCCGCTGGTCGGTCGTCAGGATGATGTTTGTGCGCAAGCCCCCGCGGATCGGCTTGACCATCACGATGACCTGTTGGGTCGCGCCCGAGCCCTGAACCGTCTCGCCGAGGACCCAGCGCACAGTGTCGCCCGCCGCCTTGGAGATCAGCTTTTCGCCCGGGCGCAGGGAGATCGCGGTCAGGAAGCGCGGGCTGGTGTGGACGGTATAAAGCCGCCCAGGCTCGAAGTCGTAGTAGAGGGCCGCGTTCACATAGGCGCCGGCGCTCGGGTAGTCGCGCGCACTGCTGTTGGCGGACTGCACGGTCGTCAAGGCCTGGGGCCGCGCGTAGGTGCGCGGCGCCGCTCGGCGTCTCGGCGTTGGCCGAGGCGGCGTCGCGGCCTGGGCCACAGCCACAGGCGCCGGGGCCGTTGACCGAACAGCTGCCGGGGGAGCGGGCCGTGGCGCGGCCGCCTGGGCGACGGACGGACTCTCTGACGCGGCGAGCACGACGAGCAGGCCTGCCGCAGCGCCCATGCAAAGCCGTCTGGGGGACAAGGCGCTCATAGCTCACGACTCCATTGAAACTCGGTGATGTAGATTCCCAGCGGGTTGGCCCTCAGTTCGGCCTCGTTCTTCGGCGCCACCACCTTGGTGGTGAACAAGCCCGTCCAGGCCTCGGTCACTCCGGACGTCCCGGCGTTGAACTGGGTCTCGCGCCATTGGATCTGGTAGGTGTGCGGGCTGCGCGGCAGGACCGACACGATCTCGACGTTCACCGCCTGGGTGCCCGCATTGGCAAAGGGGTCATTGGCCTTGGCAAAGGCGTTGAGCTGCCCAATCGCCGGCCCCGACACGAAGTGATAGGCCCCGGTCCAGTTGTCGCGAATGACGATGGGATCGATGCTCTTAGAGCGGGTCCGTCGCACCCAGTCCGCGAGGAAGTAGCCGATCTCGGCCGTGGTCGGCTCATAGGTCCGCCCGGCCAGCTCGATCCGGCCAGGCCGCGCGTAGCGGTCGATTGGCACGACGTAAGTGGCGATGTTGGTGTTGTTGGCCTCATATATGAAGCCGCCCAGCGCCAGGGCCGCGAGCCCCAACCCGCCGAACGCCGCCATCCGCCAGTTCTTGGCCTGCACAACCGCTGAGCCGATCCGCATGTCCCACTCTCGAGAGGCGCGCAGGTAGGGGCTCTCGACTGGGGCGGAGCTTCCATAGCGATCATTCGGTCGTTTGAAGGGGTTCATCGGCGCACTCTCGACTGGGGTCACTCTTCAGGTTCGTCATCGCGGCGGGTTGGAGTGGCGCTCAGGCCCGGGCCGCTTCCGTCGCCGCCAGCGGTGGCTGCAGCAGCGCTGTCTCGAGCCGCGCCTGCTAGTCCGCCGCCACGGCGGGCCTCGGCGCGCGAAACGACGGAGGATCCAGACGAGGGCGCTTCTGGCGGAGGGGGAGGGGGCGTCTCGCCTTCACTAGGATTGCGGGAGGAGAAGAGGCGGCTGCCGGCCGCTCGCCCTTCGGCGACCGTCGTCGAGACGGGCGCCCTAGCGAAGTCGGCCGCCATGCCGCCACCGCTAGACCCGCCACCTGAGGGACGCGGGCCACCTGAATTGATGCTCCCTGACGCGGCCCTCGCCGCAGCGACCTTATCGCCGCCAGCCGCCCAACCACTTGCGACCGCACCGCCAGCGGCGCGGGCGGCGAGGCCTACGCCCGCCGCGCCGGCGGCAACACCCGCCGCGCCCATCAGAGCGCCACCGGTATTCAGCTGCGGGCCACCTGAAATCATGGCGCCGGCGATCGCAGGAACTTTGAGCGATAGCATCATCAGGAAGATCGCCGACAAGAGCAGGCCGGCTTCCTCCGCCACGGTCGGTTGAGGCGATAATGTGTAGGTCTCGAAGATGTTGATCCCGACGCCCGCGATCACAGCAAGCGCCATGAACTTGAACCCTACGGAGACCACGTAGCCGATAGCTTTTTCTGCCAAGAAGGAGGTTTGAGAGAGGACCCCAAACGGCACGACGACAAAGGCGATTAGGGTGACGATATAGAATTCGATGATCGTGACGGCGATCTCGATCGCCAGAATGATGAAGGCCAATAGGATCCCGATCGCGGCAACAGCCGCGACGATGATCATGTCGATATGCATGAGCGCCCCGAAGCCAGCGTTCTGCTGCGCTAGGTCACCGATGTATTTGATGAGGTCGATTACGACCGAGAGGCCCGCTTCGACCGCCTTAGTCGGCGCCCGCGTGAAATCGCCAATCGAGCCGCCACCGCTGGCCTGCAAGCCTAGCTTTGCAAATCCATTGATGACAGTAAGGGTCAGCGAGTGCCAGTTGGTGACCAGCCAAGCGAAGAACCCGATCAGGAGTATCTTCCTGACGAGTGCAGCCATGATGTTCTGCGTCTCGTCGATCGCCCAAAGGATCGCTGAGATCGTGATGCTGATGACAACCAAAGTCGCCAGTACGCCCTGGACGGGTCCCGCAATGGCTCCGAAGCCACTGCCCACCTGGCCGGTGAACGCACTGATAAATTGATCAAGGGCAGCAGGATCTGCGGTGGCCATGGACGAACTCGGCGCACTACCAGCCTAGAGGCTGTTTTTGTCGGGAAGGCTGCTGCCCTTCTTCTTGAAGTACAGCGGTGAACATGGGTCGTTCCGGTCACGATTGTTGATGTCCGGACACGGTTTCGCATTGGCTGGCGGATCGGTTTGACTGGGCTCTGTGGCGGGCTTTCCGCAGCCCGCGAGGCCCACTGCAACGAGACAGCTGATCACAAGCAACGATCGCATCACTGGAAATCCGAGATGTTCGGGAGCCGGCTCCCAGTCTTGGTGTACGCCGTAGCCCGCTCCGTCTCAGCTCGGGCCGCGATCGCCCCGGACTGCTGCTGAGCCAGAATCGTCTCCTGCGTCCTCGCTTGCGCGATCAGAATGGTCTGAAGGCCTTGAAGCTGGCTGCTGAGCGCGGCCAGCAACTGGTTGGTCGCCTGGATCGCCGCCGTTTGCCCTGCGGCGCCTTGCGAAGCGGCCACCGCGCCGTTGACAGCGCCGGCCGTGGTGCCCTGCGACCTAACCAGCTGGTTCTGCACAGCCATCGAGTCCTGCAGGGTCAGCCGGCTGTTCGCCTCCCAGCTCGCCAGCCGTTGTTGGATTTGAGCGAAGCTCTGACCGGACAAGCTGGCGGGATAGAGCTGCTGGAACTGGCCGGCGATATTCTGACTGTTGTAGCCGATCGCCTGGGCCTGCTGCATGAGCTGGCTGGCCTGGGCGTTGATCTGCGCCAACGGCTGGGTCACGTCCGTGCCGAGCTTTTGCAGCATCGCCACCTGATTGGTGACCTGAGCCTGCAACTGCTGGATCTGCGACAGGCCCTGGCGCACCTGCTGGACCGCTTGCGCCACGGCGCGCGGATCGAAGACGATCTGCTGAGCGGCGGCGGGCTGTGGCGGCAGAGGCCCTAATCCCAGTGACACCGCGACGATCGCCGCCGCGGCCATGAGCTGCTTACGCATGGGGAGTGTCCTTCTGGTGCGAGGGATGAGGGGATGGGAAGAGGTCGTCGCCGGTCGCCTGGACGAACAGGGGTTCGGAGACCGCCCGAAAGGCGACGGCCGCGCCGAATAGGACAAAGCCGCCAAGCATGACGAAGAAGTTGTGGTGGTAGGTCGTGCCGAAGACCGCCAGGAAGCCGGGCGCCGCCAGGGCCAGGAACAGGATCCGGCGACGCCGGCGCGAGGCCGTCCACGCGCCCGGAAGGTGACGGTTCAGCCACGCCAGGCGCGCGAATGCTCTCGGGCTCATCGGCGGCCGAGCCGGCGCGAAGGTGAGGTCGTGTGCGCCCATCACGCCACCCTCGGGTAGGCGGCGCGCCGCTGGTCGCCGAGGTAGCGGGCGACATCCGCCTGGCCCTTGGCCGCGAAGAACCGCTCGGCGAACTCGCCACGATCATGATCCGCGAGGAGCTGGCTGATGAGCTGTTGATCGCCGGGCGACGACGAGCCCACGGCGGCCAAGGACACGCCGCCCAGGCCCAGCTCGAACAGCCGGTTCCCGGACGTGGCCTGGTAGTAGTACTCGCGCTTGGGCGTGGCGTTGGCGATGATCCGGACCTGCTGCGGGTTCAGGCCGAAGTCCTGATAGAGCGCCGTGATCTGCGGCGTCTGCGCGTCCGGATTGGGCAAGAAGATGCGGGTCGGACAACTCTCGATCAGCGCAGGCGCGATCGACGACCGGGCGACATCCGCCAGGCTCTGGGTAGCGAACACCACTGCGACGTTGAACTTGCGCAGCGTCTTCAGCCACTCGCGGATCTTGGCCGCGAAGGCGCCTTGGTCGAGGAAGAGCCAAGCCTCATCGAGCACCAGCAGCGTCGGCCGACCGTCGAAGCGACGTTCAAGGCTGCGGAAGATGTAGGTGAGGACAGGGGCCAGCGCCGACTTGCTGGCCATCAGCTCGGCCATCTCGAAGGTCTGCCATGCGGCAGGCTTGAGGGCGTTCTGGTTGGCGTCGAGCAGATGGCCGTAAGGTCCGCTCAGCGTGTAGGGCGTCAGCGCCGCCTTGACGGCCTGGTCCTGGATGGTGGCGGCGAGCAGAGTGAGGGTCCGTTGATCGCGCGGCCCCTCGGCGAGATTACGCAACCCGCTCCAGATCTCGTCCTTTACCGGCGGCGTGATTGGCACGCCCTCGGCGGCGACGATGTCTTGCACCCATTCCTGGGCCCAGGCGCGGTCGTCGGGCGCGTCGATTTGCGCCAGCGGCTGGAAGGCCAGCTCGCTCTGGTCGCCGCCTAGGACATAGAACTGGCCGCCGACAAGCAGCGTCGATGCGCGGGAACTGGCGCCCTTGTCGAAATAGAAGACCTGAGCTTCCGGATAGCGCAGCCACTGCATGGCCAGGGTGTTGAGCAGGACCGATTTGCCCGAGCCGGTCGGCCCAACGATCATCGTGTGACCGACATCGCCCTGGTGCAGGTCGAAGCGGAACGGCGTAGTGCCGGCAGTGCGGGTGACCAACAGAGCCGGCTGTACGCCAGGATAGCCGCGCTTCTGGCATTCGGCCGACAAGTGGGCGTTGATCGTCGGGCCAGACCAGATCGCCGACATCGGCATCATGTCGCAGAGGTTCAGCGACGACACCAAGGGCCGACGCAGATCGGCATAGGCTTGGCCCGGCAGGCTTCCGATCCAGGCCTCGACAGCGTTGACGTCCTCGACCTTGCAGACGAAGCCCGCCCGGTTGATGGCGCCTTCGACCTCTCTGACGCGGTTCGCCAGGCGGTCTGGATCCGCGTCCATCAGGGTGACGGTCGGGGTGAAGTAGCCGATCGAGGCGTAGTCACCCCCGAGAATGGCCAGGGCAGCATCGGCGTCGACGGATTTCGCCGCCGCGTCCGGGTCTTCCAGGAGGGACGGCTCGCGTGTGATCGCCTCCTTCAGGAGCGCCATCACGCCTTTGCGCTTGGCGAACCAGCGCTTGCGGACCGTGGTCACGGCCTTGCGCGCGTCTTCCTTGTCCAGCGGCAGATACCGGCAAACCCAGCGATAGCTGATGCCCAGCTCATTGAGCCGGTCGAGCAGGCCGGGGCACGAGGTGGTCGGGTAGGCCCGAACCGAGAGGGTGCGCAGGTACTGGCCCCCGAGTCGGGGCAGCAGGCCGCCCTGGAAATCGTCGTCGGTTAGGAAGGCGTCGAGGTAGGCCGGGGTCTCAGGCGTGGCGACCGTATGGCGCTTGGTCGAGATGCAGCTGTGCAGATAGGTCAGGGTCTCATCGTCGGTCAGTTCTGCGACTTCCGGCATGATCGCGGTCAGGATGTCGGCGATCTGGTGGACCGTGCTGAGGAAGTCGCTCAGCGCCGCGCGGTACATCCCCTCGGCGCCACGTCCAGACGGGGCGTTTTCGAGCAGGAGGCTCTCGGCCGTCGAGATCGCCTCTTCCGGCGGTAGGTAGGTGAAGGTCAGGAAGTAACGGCTCTCGAAGTGGCGCTCCTGCGCCTCGAAGCCCTCGCGGCGCTCTTCATCGACCAGGTCCGAAACGGGGTCTGGAAACTGGCTTGTTGGGTAGGTCTGCGATGGCGCGCGGACGGCCTCGATGTGCAGGCACCAGCGTGACCCCAAGCGCCGCAAGGCATTGTTGAGCTGGGCGCGGGTCGCGACCAGACCGGCGTCCGTGGCGCTGGCGAGGTCGGGGCCGCGGAAGGCGAGGGTCTTCTGAAAGCTGCCGTCCTTGTTGAGCACCAGCCCCGGCCCGATGAGGGCTACCCAGGGAAGGTGGTCGAATAGGCGATCAGCCTTGGGCCGGTACTCACGCAGGTACAGCACAGCGAACCTCTAGGAGACCAAAAGCGGGGAGGGGTGAGGCCGAGCGCGCATGTCAGGCGTCCAGGTAGGGCTTCTGGCGAATGTGGCGGCCGAGCGCGTCGAAGAAGTAGGGGTCGCGCTTGTTCAGCCAGTAGCAGGCGCCGTGAATGGCGAGGCCGAGCGGAATCCCGATGAGAGGGACCTGCAGGCCCAGGGCCAGGACGGCGGTCAGGGTGCCGTTGAGCACAGCGATCATGCGCGGCACGCCGGCGATCGTCACTGGCTCTGACAGCGAGCTGTGGAAGGCGATCTCAAACCCCTCGACGTCCGACCGAGCCATCAGAACGCCGCCCCGGCGGTCATGTTGAAGAAGGTCGAGATGAAGGTTGTGGCCGTGAAAGCGATCGCCAGACCGAAGACAATGCCGATCCCTTTGCGCAGGGCCGACCCACCTTCAGCGAAGGCAAAGCCCAGACCGGTGAGGACGATTGCGATGATGCCGACGGCCTTGGCGACCGGTCCCGACAGCGACTGCATGATGGTGTCGAGTGGGCCTTCCCAGGGCATGGCGGTTCCCGCGCCAGCGGCCCAAGCCGGGCTTACCGCTAGGAAGACTGCCGCGCCGGCGAGGAGGGCCAGGGCGGTCGAAGCGCGCCCCCGAGCTTGGCTAGAACCGGCGTTTTTCATCGCAGCTGACCCTTGATTGCGTCCGCCCGCCTTTGCCGGGCGTCACAACCGTGAGTCGCGGAATAGGCGAGGTCAAGGGCGTTTTTGACTAAAAAGGTGCGATTCGGGCTTTTTCTCTAGTAAAGCTACAGCCGTTAGAGGCGAGCTTCCGGCCACGCTTCAGCGCCCTGAATCGAACAGGCAAGCGCGCACATTTCCCCCGTGTTGCTGGTCTGTTTCCTCCTGATAAGGGGCGACTTTGGGGCGAATGCCCGAGTTCTGTGGGCTGTTGATTCGAAACAGGCCCGCTCAACCAAGCTTCAGCGCACGACCGGTTTTGTCGGGTAGCTTTGCTAGTCTCCGGATGGTTGAAACAACACGGAGATCTGAATGAGCCAATTGCAGTCCGCTTCTGAATCCTTCGCCGACCGCGCGCGCGGTGCTCTGCTTGGCCTCGCTGTTGGCGACGCCTTGGGCACGACCTTGGAATTCACCCGTCGCGACAGCGCGCCTCGCCACACCGAAATGATTGGCGGCGGGCCGTTTCGGCTGGACCCGGGGGTATGGACCGACGACACTAGCATGGCGCTCTGCCTCGCCGAGACCCTTCTCGCAGCTGGGGAGGTCGAACCTCGCGACCTGATGGGCCGCTTCATCGGCTGGTGGCGCCGGGGCGACAACAGCGTCACGGGGTCCTGTTTCGACATCGGCAATACGACCCGCGCCGCACTTGAGCGCTTTGAGCGAACCGATAACCCGCTGGCCGGCGACCCGGCGGCGGCGGCGGCCGGCAACGGCTCGCTTATGCGCCTGGCCCCAGTCGCGCTCTTCTATTGCGATGATCGGGCCGCAGCCGGACGAGCCGCGCGGCTACAGTCGCAGACGACCCATGCCGCCCCGGAATGTCTCGACGCCTGCGAAGCCTTTGCATTCCTTCTCGTCGATGCCTTCCAGGGTGCCGAGAAAAGCGCAGTGCTCGGTGACCAGATCACGGGCTTCTCGGGCCGGGTTGGCGACATCATGGCGGGCCAGTGGCGCGGCAAGCCGCGCGACGGAATTTCATCAAGTGGTTATGTCGCCCATACGCTCGAAGCCGCTCTCGGGGCGGTGAGCCAGGCCTCCAGCTTCGAAGAGGCGATCATCCTTGCGGTCAATCTTGGCGACGATGCAGACACCGTCGGAGCGGTGACCGGTCAGCTGGCTGGGGCCCTTTGGGGGGCGAATGCGATCCCCGGGCGGTGGCTCGAACAGCTGGCGTGGAGAGATCGGCTCGAGGCGACAGCGCGAGCCTTGTTGCAAAAGAGCGCTGAAAGGCGCGGCCTGGCGGCGTTCCTCCAACCGCACGACGGACCCGAGGACAGTCCGGGCTGGCTGCACCAGGTTGCGCAGGGGCGATGGGAGGCGATCCCCGCTGATCTCGCCTACGAAGACTCAGCCATCTTCGCCCATCTGCTCAACGGCTACACAATGGCTGAGCGGCTGGGATTCGAACATGCCTCGAAAGTCGCGCACGCGGCCCTGGCCATCTACCGTGACACCGGCGTGTGGTCCGGCTCGGCCGTCGAGCTGTGGATCACACTTTTCTTCCAGCACCGAGCTGACCGATTCACGGTGATGCTGGATGTCCCAGAGCCGCAGCCGCATCTCGATGAGCTTTGCCGAGCGGTGCGCCGACAGCTCGTGGCGGGCGTCATCTGGCCTGAGGGGATGACGGCTTGACGCCGGCGTCTCGGAACGACGCGCTGTGCCCCGAGGCCATGGCCCGCCTAAGGGATAGTCCCATCGAGCCCAGGGCGCGATCGGGCGTGCGCCGCGAGCGTGGGCGAACCACATTGAGGCCGGCCTCGGCGATCGCTTCAACCTCGATGACCATCGCATCGACCGCGTCCGGCTGTTTGCTCTGGCCGAAGAGGGCGAACAGGAAAGGTTCTTCCTGTCGGTTATGGCGTGGGGTGGCATGAAAGTCGGCCACGGTATCTCCGCCTGGGGGGCGCAAGACCAATGGCTAGGTCCTCTCGAAGTGGCCCTGGCCGGCGGCGAGTCTCGCGCGGATCTCTTCGAGCGCTTCGCCGCCGCGCCCGTTGCCGGAATGCGCGCGGCCTATTTCACCAAGCTCATCCATTTTGCCAGCCGGCCGCAGGCGCGGCCTGTCGGCTACATCATGGATCAATGGACGGCGAAGTCGGTCAACCTGATCTGCCGACGTGAGGTGGTCGCGCTCGATGCCGCGGGTTACGTACTGCCGCGAAACGATCATCATGCTTACGAGGCCTTCTGCGGGGTCGTCGATGCGATCGGCGACGCGCTGCAGGTTGCCGGGGCGCAAGCCGAAGAACGGATCTATTCGCGCGGCGGCAGGCGCCCGGCAGATTGGCGAGCTCACGTCAAAGCCAACTGGCGACCCTCGGGGCGTCCCGACCAATTGGGGAACTAGCGATGCCCGCCCACGAAAAGATCACAGCCTTCATCGCCAAATGCGAGAATCCCGCGCAGCTGCGGACCATGATCGCCAACGCCAAGGCGCGTGGCGAAGACGAAGTCGCGCTTGCCGCCTTCCGCCGGCTGCTTCTGGTCTCCCCATCTGAAGCGCCAGGCACCGTCGAGCACGATATGTGGCAGACGATCTTCGCCTTCGAGCACCTCCTCAAGGAGGAACGGGGGAAGACAACCTTGCTGGCTCGCACCCGGCAAAAGATCAATCGGGTCGGCGTAATCGAAACCCTGAAGGACTGGGCGGCAGCCAAACAGGAGACCGAGGGCTTTCGCATGTTGCTCGAACGCGGCCTTCCCGAACTGACGGGCGAGGCCATCGTCCTTCGACACCCGCAGCTTTTCCCGCGTGCGGCTGTCGACGCCGCGCGTGCGCGCCTGGCCGAGTGGCGTGTCGACCGTAGTCCGAGCCGGAGCGTCCGCTGGCGGCTGTCGCAGAGCGCAGACTTTGGCTCGAACCGGATGATCCTCGGGCTCGCGGGTCGCGACGGCGCGAGCGCGATGGTGGCGGTCGCCGCCTTCGCCGACAAGCGCGAACCCTACTCGTCGCGCCTGATCATGCGCGACACCCGTATCACGGGACCGCATCTCATCGCGGGCCAGCGCGCCTTGGCGTCCAGGGTGCCGCCCGCCTGGGCAACGCGCACCTACATGGCCGAGGCGCGGGGAGGGGCCGAGGACGGGCTCTTGCCAAAGGGTTACGCGGGCGCCTGGGCGTTCCGCTTTCCTTCGCGCGCGGCGAACGCACTGGCTGACCTGGACCCGCGCGAGGCTGTAGCCGTGGAGTTCCTGTTCCCCGACGGGCGCGTGCGCACCGCCCACCTGGAGGTGGGCGATTTCGCCGCCGGCCGGGCGTTCCTGCAGGTCGCGAGTGACCAGCGGCTCCCTGACGGGCGCCCGTCAGCGGGGTCGGACTGAGCTCTCGGTCGGCGGCTGACTATCGTTCCTTGCGTCAGTTGATCCGGCAGCGCGAACGATGCGGCTCACGGTCATGCCGGAAACCCCGAGTTTCCGCGCGATCTGCTGGCCGGTCCGCCCCGCCCTGTGCAGGGCCAAGATCTGCCCCACTGTTTCGCTCGGAGTGGGGCTACGCAACCGCAGAGGCCTTGAGGACCGGTCCTCAAGGCCCTCCGGGCCCTGAGCCTCGAATCGCTCGATCCACTTGCGGACAGTCGCCGCGTGCAGATCGAGCGCAGCCGCCACCGCGACGACGGGCTGGCCTTCCCTCAGCACCCGCCGCACCAGTTCGGCGCGGCTGGCAGGCGTCGTACGTGCATTCTTGTGCAGTGCCATAGGTTCTTCGAAGACTGGGATGATCGACTGCCCGCACCTTAACGCGATGCGATGATCGCTCCGCGCGCGCAACAGAGAGAATGTAGCACCACGAGCGCGCCCGGGAGAGCGGATGCGCGATTGCGCTGAGCAGGGCGCATCCGAACGGGTATCGAGCCCTGCCGCCCGAAGTCAAGATCCCATCGTCCAAGGTTGGCGGCGGGTCTCTTATGCACCCACGAGCGCCGAAGCCACCGAGGGCGCCGCTGCTGGCCGATCACCCCCGGCCGGGCCACGGCGAGCATCCCAGGAAATAGAGAGCTCAGCGCCCACCAGGGATGGGGCCGTTCCCTCGGAGGGGACGGCCTGACTCGCCCGGTGGACCAGAGAGGAGACTGATGCGGGTTCGCAAACCTTACCACGCGGCGAAAAGTCAGGCCCAGGAGCTGGGTGCGTTCGCGTGAAGAACCCGACGATTGACCCCGAGGCTGAACGCCGGCGTCTTGCCCCGCTGGCGGACGCTGGCCTTTCGGCCCGCGAGGCCGCAACGATCCTCGGGCTGACGAAGAATGCGGTCCTGAGCCGCGCCCGGACCTGTGGCGTGAAATTTCGAGGTCCGCTGTTCCGTGGGGGTGGCTGCAACAGCGCTCAGGCCCGCAATGGGTGGGCGACCCGGCGCGCGCGGGACGCAACTGTGCGGTCCGCGCCGTGATCGCGATGACTGACGTTGAGCCTGAGATTTCGCCGCAGGACCGCCAGTGCGGCGCGCCGTCGCAAACCTTGCAGCCGGCGGCTGCCGAGAGCGTCTCGACCCGAATTGGCGCGTTCGCGCGGGCGATGCGCCGAATGCGTAGCGATGAAGCGGCCCGATTGCAAATTGGCCCTCCATCGCGCAGGGCGCCGCTCATAGTCGCCAATCGCGCACGCCGATGACCTCCGGGATCATGCCGCACACTGGATGCGCGGCGGAACAACCACGATGAGTTCGCACCTTCTCCTGACCGATCAGCGTCGGCCGCGGCCTGCATCGAAATGCAACGTCGACTTCGCCGAGACCATCGTGTTGCTCGGCCATGCGGAACTCCGCGGCCTGAGGGCCGGCGACGCCTTTAGGCGCAATGCGCACGCTCTCTATCGGCGCATCCAGGGGGATGATGAGGCGCTGGATCGGATGAACGTCCTGGCGTGATCCCGCTGTCTTCTGACGACCTGGTCCGATACGCCGCGAGGACCCTTTGGCGCGCCGACGGCTCGCTGATCGAGGCCGTCGGCGTCGACCACCCGTTGAGCCGAGCCTGGGAGGCCGTGCAGGGCGCCAGCCGCCGGGTGCGCTACGACCCACTCGGCGCCGGGGCGGGCGGCGGCTTCACTCTGGCCGGGGCGCCGGTCCAAATCGGGTGCACTGGCGCCTGGGCGCTCCAGTTCACCGACGAAAGAGGGCTGGCCGAGTACGTCCGCTGGTCCCGCTCTTGGGACCTCACGCTCGATGAGTGACATGCCTTGCACAGTCCGGCGCGTTGAAGACGTTCAGGCGGAGGCCGCCCTCGTATAGGTCGCCATATCGAAATAGTCCCGCCAGACCTTGATCTTACCCTCCTCGATTTGGAAGACGCCGCAGCAGGGAAGGTCAACGGCCCGTTCGCCCATCTTGGTCCGGTCGATGCGCTCCGCGAAGACGACGCTGCCAGCGCTGGCGATGCTGCGGATTTCCCAATCGGTCTTCGACCATCCATCCAAGAAGGCCGCCATGAACGGCCGTAGGTTGGCGTGTCCGGCGACCGGCGCGATGGGCATGTTGTGGTAGATGCCGTCCTCGGCGAAGTACGTCAGCAGTTCTTCCACGTCGAGCCGCGACCAGGCGGCCACGAACTCGCGAACCAGTTGCTCGTTCTGCGCGCTGGGCATGCTCCGCTCCGCGTCATGCGTTGACGGACGCAGACAAGCAAAACCCGGTGCCGATGGCAATCCGCGGCTAACGACTCGCGATCTCACGTTGACTGGCGAGGTATCGCCCCCGCACCGCCTTGAGGCCTTCATTGATGTCCCGACAGGCCCGTTCGTCCGAAGTGGCGGCGAGCAAGCGGAACGCGTTGACATGCACCGCAACCGCCCGTTGGTCCCAGGCGGTCTCCTGTCACATCCAGTCCAGCATGTCGCGCAGGCCGAGGGCGGCTTCGGACAGGACGACAAGGCCGCTTGGCCCGGCCACGCCGGCCAGCCGGTCCGCGCAGTCGTAGAGGTCGTCCACGCGAGCGTCCGAGTCCTCGGCGATCCTTGTCGTTGAACGGCGGCTTGGCGAAGCGGGCGTTGTAGTCCGCCATGAAGCTCGGCAGGAAGGGCGCCATTTCTAAATGGCACAGGTGCGACATTACTAACTGGCGGCTACACCATCCCGTCGCACAATATATCTTATCGGAAATCCGCATAGTTATCTTACGGTTTTAACTTAAGATTCTGAGGCTGTTGTCCGGGTGCTATTTCTTTGGTCGCTGGCCATAGGACCAATAGCGGAGGACCTTTCCGCCAAGTTCGGGCCCTATCGCAACATCGACTTGGCCCTCGCCGGCCGGGCCAGAATGCGGGACGTCTTCGCCATCGACTAGACGAACCCGCACAGCCTCTTCTAGTGCGACGCGCGCCATGGAGTCCAGATCCTCACCGGGCGCAGCCGCCACATCCAGCTCCGGCAGGTCAGGAAACGTCAGTAAGACGTAACCGTCGTCCTCGCGAACGTCTGCGCGATAACAGACGGGCGTCGGGTCGAAAGTAGGATTAGGTCCCCAAGACGTTTGGCGAAAGCCGCTGGCCTCCATTTCGTCCGCCAGCCGCCGCAGCTCGTCGGCCGCCAACTTCCATTCGCCCGGTTCTTCTCGCCAGCCGATCGCAACGGCTGCCGCGCCGATGACGGCCCCAGCTACCTCATAGGTGATGTCGGTTTTCCGCCTGGGCGCTGCCACGTATGCCTGGTTCTTGAGATCGAAGATCAGCTGCCGGACCTCGAGGAAGACTCGCGCCTTAAGCCGATCGCCGGTCCACCAATCGTCTGGACGGATGATCACACTACGGGCCCCAGCGCATGGGGCCGCTGCGCCGGCCGACAATGCCGTCGAAATAGGACCCGCCGTAGAGATACCACTCCAGGCCATTGAGGTGATCAACCGCGTTTTCCGGCTTCATCGCTTCGGCCTCAGCTTCAGAGATCAACCCGCGCGCCCAGCGGCCTGATCGGCTGAAGGCCTCGTACTCGACCAGATAGCGCAACCAGGTTCGGCCGCAGGTCCGGCACCGATTGAGGGTGACATCGGCGAACCGGCCTTCGGTCTCATCGCAGCCGACGTCCTTGGTCTCAAACTCAGTGAAGCGGGCACTGCCCTGCTCGCAGACGCAACCTGTCATCTGGGGCGGCGGCTTGATGGCTTCAGTCATCGGCGCACGCATAGGCGTCTCCAAGAGGATGAAGGATGGCTACATCCGAGACCGCGGCGGCGACCAGGTCCCCGCGGAACGTGACGCGCTGGATGTGCTCGTAGCTGGCGAAGACGCTCTTTAGGCGCGCCGCCGTGTCGGCCATGGAACCGCCGCGGCAGTCGGCCGACGCCCCGCGGGCCCGCGCATCGAGTTCGATCGCTTTCAGCGCTTGGGCGTTCGAGCCGGCGCGGATCGCCGCCGCCCGCGCCTGTTCGGCGCCGGCGGCCAGGGCAGCCGACACGCCCGGGGCGAACAGGTTGCAGCGCTCGCCCACGGCGCTCGCCACCATGCGCTCGAAGAACAGGTCTGCAGGCGGCACGGCCGCGATCACCGGCTCCCCTGCGAATATCGCAGCCAGGCTCCAACTCAGGGCCCATCTGGCCGCCGCCTTGGGTATGTAGTGCAACCGGACCGCTCGCGGGGACTATGGATTCCAGGCTGCATTTGCTCCCGTCTCGCCGACCTGGTCGCGCAGCCTTTCGCGCGAGCGCGCGCGCGGCCGCGCAAAGTGGCCCGCATGCGCGAGCCGCCAGCAAAGTCAACCCAGCCGCGTCCAGCGCAGCGCCGGGTCGCGGGATCTCCCGATGGTGGGACGCGGCCCGACCTGGCCGGCCCCATCCTCGACTGCAGGACGTGTTCTGGGGGGCTTCGTTAAGTCCCGGGCAATCGGTGGCGGGTTAGGGAGTTCGAACCATGCGGCGTCGCGACCAGAATGACGAAGAGAACCCTGAGCCAGCCGGGAGGGCTGGCCGTCACGCGCACAAGCTGAGAAACTTGACGCTGGCCGTCGAACTCTCCTTAGACTTGCTGGAGGCGACCCCCGGTGTCATCCGGCGTCTTCGCGAGGCTGTGGCCGGACTGCATCTGCTGGCGGACGAGATCGCGGGCGAGAAACGTGGCGAGGGAGCAGCCGAATGTATGGAATGATCCACAGCGCGCTGGCCGCGATGGTCGGCGAACGGGGCGGCGCCCGACCGCCCGGACGCGTGGCCCTTCTTGAGCGCCGCAGGCCTGAACTGTTCGTGAGCGGGGCAAGTTTTGGGGACGAAGTCACTCAGGAAGTGGTGGAAGCAGCCTGCGCTGACCTGGGTCTCGACGCGGATCGGCTGTTCGGGGAGTTCGGGGAGTTCTGGATCAAGTACTCCCAGCGCGGTCCCTTTGGACTGATCATGTCCCTAGCCGGCGCGACCCTGCCGGAGTTCATCGCCGGACTCGACAAGATGCACGTAGGGGTGAGCGAGGCCATCCCTGAAGCGTCCATGCCCAGCTTCAGGCTGTTGAGCGTCTCGGGTCGAGAGCTGATCGTCGGCTACACATCCGGGCGGAGTGGGCTTGAGCCGTTCGTGAGCGGGCTGCTGCGAGGGCTGCTGACGCACTTCGGCCACACAGGGACCGTCGAGCAGCTGGCCCGTGACGCGAACGCAGGGACGAAGTTCAGGATCGTCTTGGACGAGTCTTGCTGATGCGGGTCGTCCTCGACGAGGCCATCGTTAGGGTGCTCTACCCGGCCTATCTTCTCGTCGATGGCGCGGGGCTGGTTCAGCGCTGGGGGCCGTCGCTCGGGCGCCATCTTCCGCACTTGGTTACAGGCTGCTCGTGGACGACCCTGTTCGAACTCGCCGCGCCGCCCAGCGCGCAGGACCTGGAATTCCTGGCGACCTCCCAGCAACCTCTCCGCTTGGTCTGTCGGCGGTCACGTCTTGCTTTCACTGGCTGCGCCGTCAGGCATGAAGACGGGGTGCTTCTGTGCATAGCCCACGCGCCCGCCAACCTTGCCGCGGCGGCGAACAGGCGGCTGACATTCGAAGATTTCGCGCCGGGCGACATGATTGCCGCCGCACTGGTGCAGGCCATGATGCAAGGCCAGTTGCTTCGAGAGACAAAGGACGCGGTGGGGGCCCTGGCCGCAGCTCGTGACACCGCGCAAGCTCAAGTCGATCGGCAACTTGCGCTGCTGGCAAACCTCAGTCACGAGTTGCGCACACCGATCACAGGAATCCTAGGATACGCCGAGGCTCTGGAGCTTGTGCCAGAATTGCCATCGAGCGCGAGAGTGCATCTGATGCGGCTCGTGTCAGCCACCCGCGAACTCAATCGCCGCACCGACGCCCTGCTCGACTACGCCGAGCTCGAGGCCGGCGCTGTTAACGTCGAGCCGACAAGGTTGACGGCCTCGGATCTCGTGGCCGCTGCGAGACAGGTAGAGCCGGACGTGCAGAGAAACGGCCCTCAGATCCGCATCGACAATGACCTGCCGGCCGACTTCCAGATGCTGGCCGACAGGAGAAGTGTTTCTCGACTCATCGCGACCGTGACGAGCGTGCTTGCCCGGCAAACTCGCAAGGGGAGCGTCAGGTGTCACTTTGCGCCGAGTCGGCCGCCGGGGCGTCTCCACATCGAGCTCTCCACCTCCGCCGCTGTCGCTCTCCGCGAGCCCGACCGACACTTGCTGGACCGCTCGGCGCCGCAAGACCAGGGTGAGTTTGCCTACGAAGCCAAGGGAGTCAGCCTGGACTTGGCCTATGCTCAGCGGCTCGTGGAACTGCTCGGCGGCGAGATCGGGCTGGACCCCGAAGGGACGGGAATGGTTCGATTGGATCTTCCAGCGCCAGCCCTGCCTTGACTGGGATCCCATCATGGAGGAGCAGGAGAGTCACGACGCCCCGCATGTCCTGATCGTGGAAGATGAGCTCGTGGTCGGTGAGGTGCTCGAGCTTTGTGTTGCCGCGATCGGCTATCGCACCACTTGGGTTAGAACCGGCAACGCCGCGCTTGCGGCGATCAACCGCCTGCGCCCCGATGTCGTGATCCTGGACCTTTGGCTCCCGGACATCGCCGGCGCCGACGTCCTCGAGACCCTGGGGCCCAGTCGGCTGGCGGCGTTGCCCGTCCTTGCGATTACGGCCGGACGCCACTGCGGAGACCTCGACCGGATCCGGCAATTGGGGGCTGTCGCCGTCCTGCTGAAGCCCTTTACGCGGGCAGCGTTGACAGAGGCCCTTGCAAGCTTGCTGAAGCTGGCCAGGGGCTAAGCTCAGCGCCGATTGACGAACTGAAGATCCTTCGCCCGAACTGGATCTCCGGCCCACCCGCGGCGACGCGGAGCCCAAGGACCGGCGCTCGGCGCGGCCTGAACCGGTCGAATTGGCCGTTCAGCCACCAGGTCAAGTGGACAGCTGGACCAAATCGTCCACGGGCTCGAGACGCCCCGGCTGCAGCCTTTTGGATCACGGCCTTCGCGAGCCCCCGCCATTGCGCGCCACGCTGCGCGTATGCGCGATGTACTGCGTGCAGCGTCTATCGCAACGGTGAACACGGCCAAACCATCGGCCGCCAAAGCCCGCGAGCGCCGGCCACGAGGCCCCCAAGTGATCCTAGGGCTTCGGGTCGCCCCGATCCGGAGCGGGCCCTCCCTCTTGCATGCCAATCAGGTACAGAGACCCATGTCGGACGACAACAACACCCAGCTCTCGGCCGACGGCCCCCATCGATACATGCTCGTCGAGAGGCGCCCGCAGGGCGAGGCCGTCGAGTATTTCCGCGCGCCGAGCGACGCGGTCGCCGTCGGTCGGGTGGCGGGGGCTCTCGAGGGGCATCCGGCTGAGGTCTGGCGCGGCGATCTGCTCGTTGCGGCGCTGGGCTGAAGTCCCAACGCCGGCATGAACGATCGAGGGCGGTCGGCGGCGGTCTAAGGGGCGGCGGCGCGTCGGGGTCGCGGTGACCTCCGCAGCGGCGCGCGCTTAGCGACCACGATCACAGGGTGGACCGGCAGCTCGATACGAAGGACCGCGCCACGTGGACTGCCCGGCGTCAGCGACACGAGACCGCCCCATCCGGCGGCGAGCTCGCGGCAGATATAGAGCCCGAGGCCGGTTCCAGCGCCGACCGGCTTGGTGGACGCGAAGGGATCGAACAGCGTCTCGGGATCGCCGGGCGGCAGACCCTCGCCGTCATCGCAGACCTCGAGCGTCAACCTTTCCGGGCTCTGCAGGGCGAGCCGCACCGTGACCACGCCGCTGCCCGGTGGGCGGTCGTTGTTTGCTGCGATCGCATCGATCGCGTTGCCGATCGCATTGACCAGCACCTGCTCGAGAGAGAGAGAGCTTGCGGGCGCCTCGGGCCGGAGGTCCGAGGGCCGGTCGATCAGGAGCCGCACATCCTTGGCGCTCGCCTGAGCCGACATCAGCGCCACAGCGCCTTCGACGCAGTCGACGACGGAGCAGCGGTCCGAACTCTGGGCCTCGCGCGCCACAAATCTCGACATCCGTTGCATGATGGCCTGGGCGCGCTCGACCTGTTTGCCGATCAGGTCGAAGACCTCGGCGAGGTCCGCCTCGCCCCTCTTGCGCGCCGAGTCGGCAGCGACCTCTGCCTGGACGCCGACGAAGAAGAGCGGCTGACGGATTTCGTGGATGGTGGTCGCGGCGAGTGTGCCCACCTGCGCGAGCCGGAAGCGGTGCAGCATCGCTTCGCGGGCGAACCGCGGCTCGTGTAGTTCGAACACGAGGCCGGAGGCGAAGCTCCCATCCGGTCGTCGCCCTTCAGCAAGGAGCATCCGCCAAGGCCTGCCGATGGCTGCGGGCGGGAGTTCGAGCAGGGGCCCCGCCTCGTACCTCTGCTCGGAGCTCTGCGGGAGTTCGCCGCTCGGCTGCAGAAAGCGGGCCGTCTGGCGATCAGCCGCGCGTTCGTCCTGGAGGTCAGCGAAGGTGACTTCGGACGTCTTCGCGTCGAGCACCACGTCTTGGACGAGCCGGAGGTCTATCGAAGCTCGAAGTTGCTCGAGCCTTTGCCGGAACCGCTCGGCCCGGTCCCTCGATTCGATGTACGCGTTGTTCGACTCCACGAAGGTGGCCGCAGCCGCATCGAACTCGTAGAATCCCGAAGTGGCTGGCCTCGCCATCCGATCTCCGAAGCCGCTCATCAGGTCATGCCATCGACTGCTGGCGCGCCTCAGCCTCTGCGCCAGGTAGGCCAATGGCCCGACCGCCAGAAGCGCGCAGATCAGCGTCGGAGCCATGAGGAGCGCGGCTTCGCGGTAGCCTCGGACCGCAGCGGCCTCGTTGCTGACCAGGGCGTATATCTCCGGTTTCCGCCCCGAGCCCAGGATCGTGCATCCGCCGATCTGCTGGTCGAAGGTCGGCCGCGCCAGCACCCTCGCGATCGAGGCGTCGATGCGCGAGCAGCGGGCGCCTGCCGGCGGACTCTCGGTCAACGCCCGCACGTTCGCGGCTACCCTCGCGGGAACCTGCAGCGCTCCGACGGGCAGAAGCACAGGGCTCGCGGCGCCATCCGGACCCAGCCTGGCCCCGAGTTCCGGTGCGAGCTGCCGGAATGCCTCCTCTCGCCTCCGCATCTCCTCGGTGAACACGGTGCTGTAGACCCGGCCTGCGGCCACCGCACTGGCCAGGCTCATCACGACGAAAGTCAGGTGCATCATGGCGCGGACAGACGTGCCGATCGATACGCTCGGGCGGCGATCGACCCGCAGCGTCTTACGGTCGACCCGGACGTGGGCGGATGCCAAGTCGACAATCGCGGCGCATAGGATATCGTTCAGGGCCTTCCGCCCGACGACGATGGCCGCGACCGTCCACGGCGCGTCGTAGTGCGTTCGCAGGATCGCGAACCCAGCGACGACCCCGATCGTCAGCGCAAACAGGGCGGTGGCTTCCGCAGCGAGCCGGGGGCTGCGACGCCAGCTCACGAAGGCGACGTGGGCGACGGCGAGCGCGATCGAGTAGCCGTGGCCCCACCAGAACACCGTCGGAAGCATGGTGATGGCGGCCGCGAGAACGCCGGCGCGCAGCCCCCAGACCTGCGCGACTGCGAGGTAGATCACCGGAGCGAGGTAGAACTCGATACCGGGCGTCGGCACGATGCGGAAGCTGACCAGGGTCAGGCCGGCCCCGACGCAGATCACGGCCCGCGCCGCCACCCTCCAGTAGGAAGTTCCCGCGGCATGTCGCAGCAGGACCGTCCGGATCTGGTCGGCCACTATGCGGCCTGATCGAGGAACGAAAGGGCCTTGATCGCGATTTCCGTCCTCGTCCGGGCTCCAAGGCGGTTGCCGAGCGAACGGACCATCCCCTTTATCGACACTTCGTCGTAGCCCATGGCCTGGGCGATCGCCTTGTTGGTCGCGCCTCGGGCGAGATGGGTCACGAGTTGCAGGTCGCGCTCGGAGAGTTGGCCGGTCGCCCTGCTGGCCGCAAAAAGAAGGTCGGGAGGTAGATAGCGTTCGCCGCAGGCGACCAGCCGGATCGCCGCCACCAGCCCGATCCCGGAGAGCGTCTTCGGAATGAAGCCGTGCAGCCCCGCCTCAACCGCCTTGAGGACCTCAGATCCGCTGGCCGCGCCCGACATCAGGATGATACGCTTGCCCGGATACCGGTCGAGAAGCCCGATAGCGCCCGCTGCGCCGCCCATCCCAGGCATGTATAGATCCAGCAGCGCCACATCGAGATCCGGCTCCGCGTCCAAGACTTTGACCGCCTCTCCCAGCGACGCGGTCGTTTCGACGCGGCTTTCGGGCTCCAACTTCAGGATGAGCTCCCGGATCGCATCCCTGACCAGCTGATGATCGTCGGCAATCAGAATGTTCACGCTGCTGCCCTTCCATTTGACCAATTGACGCCTGGGCGAACAAATTTGGGTTTCGAACCGCAGACTTTACCGAGATAATTAATTTATTGCTCGACGAGTTGAGTAAACGCGGCTGACCAAGTGCGACACCATCGTACAGACGGGCGATATCGCGAAAACACTACGCTTTGCACTGACGAGTGTATCGCACCCCCCCCCCGCGACGCGCGAGCGCATTTGCGCCACCCCACACGCGTTCGCGCGCTACCACGCTCCGAGCAACGCCCCTAAGTTTCGGCGACTGGAACGCCGGATACTGCGGCTCGGGAGGGCGTGTTGAGTTCAGACATCGGAATGCAGGCGGCGCCCGAGATGCATCGGGAACGTGTCCTGACCCGCGGGCAAGGGCTGCTGCTGGCCCTGGTCGTTTCGATGGTCATGTGGGCGGCTATCATCGCCTCCGTCGTCGCCGTCGTTCGGCGCTTCTTCTAGGCCGGGGCCCACCGTGTCGGCCGGTATGCGCCGCCCGTTCGCCGGATCGCTGGAGCTCTTGCGCCGGATCGAGCACAAGCCGGGCTCGCCTGTGGCGACCGCCGCCGAAGTGCAGGCGCTGGACGATGCGCGTCGCGCCGCCACATCCCGCGCTCAGGCCAGTCTTCGCCGTGTGCGCGAACTCGAAGCCGAGCTGGACGACCTCTACACCCGCCTCCAGCGCGAGCGGCGGACGCGCGAGGCGGCGGACGCCCGTTGGCGGTTGCGTGCGGAACTCTGGGAGCGCGAACTGCTGTCCGCCAGGGCGCGCGCCGACCGCTACCTCGCCGGTCTTCGGCAATTGGTCGGGGCGATCGGCGCCGAACGGCGCCTGACGGACTTGGAGATGTGATCCCTGGGTCGGCCTGCGCCTCCGCACAATTCAGTACAGTTCCCCCTGTGGTCAGGCAGCCGCGCCGGGCCGCGGTCGGCTTCTCCCAAGTGGCGACAAGCCGCGTCGGGTATCGCGTCTACCGGTCCTTGAGCGAGGACGCCGCGCGGCGGTGGGCGCTCGATGGGAGCCCGTTGGCTGGGAGCCGGGTCTCAACCAAGAGCTGCGGTGGACTACAGGGGAAAATTGACGGCCAGGCTCACCAGGGTCCGAGGATCGCTGCGCCGATTGTCGTCTTTCGATCGCTTGATGGCCTTTGCGAACTGAAGGTCCAGCGAACTGAAATCCAGCAGCGGGACACGCACGCCGCCGCCGAAGGACGCCAGCGAGCCGCGTTCGTAGCCCTGGCCAGGTCCGCTGCGGCTCCAGACGAGGCCGCCGTCCACAAAGCCATAGAACTGTGCGGACCCGAGCGCCGGGCCAAGTCCGGCGAGGCATTCGCACCGCAGTTCGAGGCTCCCTCCAAGGCCGCGGCCGCCGCTTTCGGCGCCGGGGTCGTAGCCCCGCCCGATCCCCGCCCCCCCGAACGAGACCTGCTCCGCCGCGGGCAGCACATCGTTCGACCATTGGCCTTGCGCCAAAGCCAGAACGCTGAGGCCCTCTATCGGCAAAGGCTGCATGCGTTGCGCCGTCGCGACCACCTTCAAGAAGTCGGGGTTGAAGCCGGGCGTCGAGACAATCGGGTCGCTTCCTCGCGACGAATCCAGCACCGGCAGCCCCCTGAACGCTGAGAGGCTGACGCCGGCGCTGGCGCCCGCTGGCTCGTCATACTGCCATGAAAGGGTGGCTTCGCCGACCGTGGACTTGTCCAGAGCGATCGGTTCGCCGGCCAGCGTAGTGCGGGAGCGGTTAAAGCTGAGGGCAAGTTCAACGTACACCGAAGACGCTCTCGAGCGCGAGATGGGCTGGCGCAGCCGCAGCGAGGCCGACGCCGAGAGCGAGCCGATGTCGAGCGATTCGAGCGACGCGCCCGGCTGGGCATAGAACACCAACGCACCAACGCTTGCGACGGCGCCGGTCGGCCCGACGGGGAACGCATAGCGCAGCGTGACTCCCTTCAGCTCGTTGACGTTGCCTGGGTCGCCCCCGACAGAGGCGCCCAAAGCAAGCGTGCCGACCCGTCCGAGGGGGCTGTTGTAGCTGGCGTTCAGCGAAAGGGTGTTCGGTCCCACGGGCAGAGACCCGGAATTGTTGAAGCTGAGGCTCTTCGACCCCGGCAGCGAGCGGACCGAGACGACGATCTCCGCCGCGCCGCGTTCGGCCCCCTGGCGCAGGAGGCTTACGGCCGCAACCCCCGGCAGATCGTTCACCGACAGGAGGCTGCGCTCGATCGCCGAGAGCTGCACGGGGCGCGTGACGGTCAGGCGGCGGGTATACGTCCCTGCGAGGAACTGACCTCCCCCAACGTCATGAGCACGTCGGAGCGCCACCACTGGGGCAGACCTTTGGTCTTGTTCAAGATCAGCAGCGCTTCGGTGGCCGCGACGCTCGCGCTGGTCGCATCTCCTGTTCGAAGGGCCATCCGCGCCTCAAGGTTGAGGGCCATCGCAAGCTCGCCGCGTTCCATCGTCCGGTCATCGCTGTCGGCGCCGGTCGAAAACGCGGCCGTCGAGGTCTCGGCTTCGGCGAGCGCCCGCCAAGCTGCGGATGCGCTTCGCGCGCTCTTGAGTCCGCCGTCGAAGGCACCGCGGTTGGCGGCCTCTAGCGCCAGGTAGCTGGCATATCGGGCGCGGTCCGCGTCGTTTGGCGACTGCTGGATGATGGGTTCGGCACGCCGAAGCAACGCTGCGGCCTCGTCGGCGCGGCCCGCGTTGCTCGTGCTGAGCGCTAGTTCGAGCAGCGTGTCGGCCACCGCGACATTTTCTTCGCCCAACAGCCGGGTCTGCATATCGAGCGCCAACCGGAACCGCTCCTCGGCGTCGCTGAAATGGCCGAGGGCGCTGGCAGTCCGTCCTTCGCGCAACAGATCTTTGAATCGGGAAAGGTCCGCCGCCGCGGCAAGCGCGACCGGCCGCCCCCAGACAGTGGCCAGCAGGTCCAGGCTCTGGGTCCGGGAACGACCAGAAGGCGCGCCGGCTCCCGCCCTCTCCAGGACGTCGATGTTCGACGGAGGACCTTCGGCGAAACTCAGGCGATCGCCGGCCGCAACGACCACGATGAGGTTCGGCCATCCTCCATCCTTCAGGCGGCAGGGGATCAGGTAGAGGCGTGAACCCTCCCCGACCCACGTCCCATCCCGGCAGGACATGCGGGCCGCATGAAGTTGCGACGCGCGGCTCCCGACGTATTGTGACAGGATCCGGGCGGAGTCATCCGGTTCTTCCTGACTGGCGCGGAGCCGTCTGAGATGGGCGACGGTTCCCCCGGCGCTTCCCCCACAACGGATCGCGGCGTCCGGCGGTAGGCCGGATTCCGGCGCGAGATCTTCACGTGGCGAAGCCGTACATGACTCTCCGACGAGGTTCTGGCCGAGGTCCGGTGGCGCGATGGCGGCGTCGGCCTTTGCAGGGCAAAGCCCGACCGCCAGGACGGCCAAAAATAGGCCTGTGATCAGGCCAACCCTGGTCGTCATCGCCAGAGGGCGGGATTGCCGCCGAGCGTGAAGCGGCTCTCGACGCCCGGCGCACCCGTCGGAACGGCAGGCCTCGCCTGGGTCATCGCGATGCCCTGAGCGACCTCGGTGACGCGGACGACGCTTCGCGTGACCTGCTGGGCAGGCCCCGGTTCCGGAGCAGGAGCGGCGGCGGTCAGGCCTGGATCGCTGTTGTCGGCCGTATCCACCGGGGTCGGTGGCTTCTGGTCAGGCACCGGACTGGGCGGCGGTGCTGAGACAGCGACGGTGGGCTGTGGGGCCGCCGCCGCAGGCGGTTCGCCGCTGGGTGCGGTTGGGGAGGAGCCGCCTGCCGCCGCCGCGGCTTCCGGAGCGGGCGCCGCTGCAGCCGGGCCAGGAGCCGGCGCGGCGGCTGGCGTCGCGGGACTGGCGGCCGGCGCCGGACTGGTCGGCGCAGCAGATTCCACGCCGGCCCCCGTCCCTTCGCCGCCGCCCGACGCGGGGCCCGCGGTAGGCGCCGGCGTGGCGGCTTGGGCAGGCGCAGATCCAGGTCCAGGTGCGACCGAAGTCGCCATAGGCGCTGGCGCTGGAGCGGTCGGAGCCGCTCCGGCGGGCGGTGAGCCGGCCTTCGGCGTCGCGGCGGCGGGCGCTACCACAGGCTTTGGCGGCGGCGCCACCGGCGCCGGCGCTACGGGGACGGGAGGCGCAACGGGCGGGGGAACCTTAGTGGTAGCGGCTGCGGTAGCGGCCTTTGCAGCCGCATCAGACGCCGCCTTCGCCGCCTCGGCAGCGGCCTTCGCGGCAGCTTCCGCTGCTGCCTTCGCGGCAGCT
>NZ_JBMDKU010000028.1:0-28536 GCF_057809855.1 Phenylobacterium sp. FG114
CGGCCCTTTTGCTTGCCCGCATGACAACCGTGTCATGACCGACATTTAAGCTGCCTGGGCGCAGGGCCGCGCCTAGCTTCCCCTCGGAACCGGGGAATTCAGACATGCGCCTTCCGATCACCTTGCTCGCGGCGGCTGCGGCCACCGTCGCCGCCGCCGGCGGGGCCGAGGCCGCCACCGTCGAGCTTCGCGACGCGGTCGCCCGTGTCACGGTCGTTCCGCAGGACCGGTCCGACATCAAGGTCGAGATCGTCCGCGAGCATCCCAAGCTTCCGATGTTGGTGACCGTGTCGGGCGATCGCACGATCCTGGACGGCCACCTGGGCCGTCAGATCCGTGACTGCAACAGCATGGGCGAGTCCGCCCGGATCAACGTGCGCGACGTCGGCCGGATCGGCTACGATGAGATGCCCCAGGTGGTGATCTACACGCCGAAGGCTGTGAAGCTGGAGGCCAGCGGCGCGGTGATCGGCGCGGTCGGGCGCTCGGCCAGCCTGGAGCTGCGCAACTCGGGCTGTTCGAACTGGACCGTCGCCGACGTGGCGGGTGAGGCCGAGATCGGCCAGTCCGGCGCCGGCAACGTGAAGATGGGCACGGCGGGCAGCCTCGACGTGCGCGTGTCGGGCGCCGGCAGCCTGCGCGCGGTCGCCGTGCGAGACGGGATGGACGCCGATCTGTCGGGCGCCGGCGGCGTGACCATCGGCAGGTTCGCGGGCCCCCTCGACGCGAGGGTCTCCGGCGTCGGCCAGGTGCGGATCTCCGAGGGCCGCGCCAGCCGCGTGAAGGCGTCGGTCTCAGGAATCGGCGGTGTGGACTTCGGCGGGACCGCCGAGGAGCTACAGGCCTCGATCTCTGGCCTTGGCAACATCCGTGTCCGGGCGGTGACCGGCTCGATTTCGAAGTCGGTCTCGGGCGCCGGCCGCATCAGGGTCGGCGACTAGGGCTTCATCGCCTTCGCGCCGTCGGTCTGGTCCGCGCGTGCCTGGTTGGGCGCGTGACCGGTCTGGCGGTGTTCGCCGCTGGCCGGGTCGGTGGCGGTTTTCGATGACTGCGAGGAGCCTTTGGAGCCGGCGGGCTCCTGGGCCATCCGCTGGGGCGAGCCGGGCTTCTGATCCTGGTCGCGGTTATAGGCTGCGTCGTGAGAGCTTTGGGGCATGCCGACCTAACGGCCCAGGCCCGGCTTCGCTCCAAGCAAGAGGCTTGAAAACCGAGGGCGCTTGCGTCATACGCCTGCGTCCTACCCGACATCGTGGAGTCTTGAGTTTTCTAGCCGCCCAAGCGCGGTTCACGGGCCTTCGCCCGGGACAGGAAGCCGGACGATACGAGCGGATAGGGGTGCTGAAGGAGTGTAGCTCAGCTGGTAGAGCGTCGGTCTCCAAAACCGAAAGTCGTGGGTTCGAGTCCCTCCACTCCTGCCACCACCTATATAACGCGTAGGATGAACCGGGGCGGGGCCTGCAGGCCGCCGTTCCAGATGAGAGTTTGAAGCGCCGCATGGCCAAGAAACCGGGACAGAGCCCGCAAGCGATCCGCGACCGCGCCGCCAAGACGGCCGCGGTCATGGCCACGCCCAGCGCGGTCGCGGCTCAAGCCCCCAAGAAGAAGACCAGCATTCCGCAGTTCTTCCGCGAGGTCCGCGCCGAGGCGCGCAAGATCACCTGGACGAGCCGCAAGGAGACCTGGATCACCTCCGTCATGGTGGCGATCATGGTCGTCATGGCCGCGCTGTTCTTCTGGATCGTGAACAGCGCCCTCAACTTCGCCATCACGTGGCTGCTCCGCGTGGCCACGGGCGGGTAAGAAGAACAAGATGTCTGAAGCTGCCGCCTCCGCCCCGAAGGGCAATCCCCGCCACAAGTGGTACATCGTCCACGCCTACTCGAACTTCGAGAAGAAGGTGGCCGAGAGCATCCGCGAGCAGGCCCGGAACCAGGGCCTGGAGGAGAATTTCTCCGAGATCCTGGTGCCGACCGAGGACGTGGTCGAGATCCGCCGCGGCCGCAAGGTGAACTCCGAGCGCAAGTTCTTCCCGGGCTACGTGCTCGTGAAGATGGAGCTGTCGGACGAGGCCTACCACCTGATCAAGAACACTCCGAAGGTGACGGGCTTCCTGGGTTCGGGCTCCAAGCCGATCCCGGTCTCGGAAAAGGAAGTCCAGCGGATCATCGGCACGATCGAAGAGGGCGTGGAGCGGCCGAAGCCGACCATCTCCTTCGAGATCGGGGAGCAGGTCCGGGTCACGGACGGCCCCTTCGCCAGCTTCAACGGCTCGGTGGAACAGGTCGACGAGGAACGCGCCCGCCTGCGGGTCACCGTCTCGATCTTCGGCCGCGCCACGCCGGTCGAGCTGGAATACGGACAGGTCGAGAAGATCGCCTGACATTCGGCCGCGGTTGTCGCCGCGGCCTATTCCTGATAGGAGCGCGCCCTTCGCGAACGGGCGCGTTCTTTGTTTTTCCGTTCGCGATTTCAAATCCGTGGGAGGGGGCGGCCACCGTGACCCCGCACCACGGCTCATAACCGGCCGGGTTTCCCGGCCATGAGGAGCAAAGATGGCCAAGAAGATCTTGGGCTATATCAAGTTGCAGGTGCCTGCGGGCTCCGCGACCCCGTCGCCGCCGATCGGTCCGGCGCTGGGTCAGCGCGGCGTCAACATCATGGGCTTCTGCAAGGAGTTCAACGCCCGCACCGAGAAGGAACAGAAGGGCACGCCCCTGCCGACCGTGATCACGGTCTACCAGGACAAGTCGTTCACCTTCGTCACCAAGACGCCCCCGGCGTCGTACTTCATCAAGCAAGCTGTCGGCCTGAAGTCGGGCTCCAAGGCCCCGGGCCGCGACAGCGCCGGCAAGATCACCCGCACCCAGCTGCGCGAGATCGCCGAGAAGAAGATGAAGGACCTGAACGCGAACGACCTCGAGCAGGCCGCGAAGATCATCGAGGGCTCCGCGCGCTCGATGGGCCTGCAGATCGTGGAGGCCTAAGACCATGGCAAAGCAAGCCAAGCGCATGAAGGCCTGGACCGGCGACACCACCGTCGCCCACGGCCTCGCCGACGCCGTCAAGCTGGTGAAGGCCAACGCCAACGCCAAGTTCGACGAAAGCATCGAGATCGCCGTCAACCTGGGCGTCGACCCGCGTCACGCCGACCAGCAGGTCCGCGGCGTGGTCTCGCTGCCCTCGGGCACCGGCCGCGACGTCCGCGTCGCCGTCATCGCCAAGGACGCCAAGGCCGCTGAAGCCACCGCCGCCGGGGCCGACATCGTCGGCGCCGAAGAGCTGGTGGAACGCATCCAGGGCGGCTTCATGGACTTCGACCGCGTGATCGCCACGCCCGACATGATGGCCCTCGTCGGCCGTCTGGGTAAGGTGCTGGGCCCCCGCGGCCTGATGCCGAACCCGCGCGTCGGCACCGTGACGCCGAACGTCGGCCAAGCCGTGAAGGACGCCAAGGGCGGCGCGATCGAGTTCCGCACCGAAAAGACCGGCATCATCCACGCCGGCATCGGCAAGGCCTCGTTCACCGAGGAAGCCCTGCAGGTCAACGTGAAGGCCCTGGTGGACGCCCTGAACAAGGCGAAGCCGTCGGGCGCCAAGGGCACCTACATCAAGAAGATCAGCCTCTCGTCGACGATGGGCCCGGGCTTCAAGGTGGACGCCGGTTCGGTCGGCGCCTAAGCACGCGCCTATCTTTCTGAAGATCGAGGGAGCGGCGGAAACGCCGCTCCCTTTTTCTTTGCGTCGACCTCACAGGCCCAGCACGGCCTTGGCCATGATGTTGCGCTGGATCTCGTTGGTCCCGGCGTAGATCGTCCCGGCACGGTCGTTGAAGTACTTGGCCGCAACGGTCAGGGCGTGCTCGGGGCCGACGAAGCCCTGGTCGGTCGGCGCGGAATAGAGCGGGACGGGTCCGCCAGGGCAGGCGGCGTGGGCCTGATAGAGCTGTCCGTAGGCCCCTGCCGCTTCAAGGGCCAGTTCGGTGAGACGTTGGCTGAGTTCGGTGGAGACCGTCTTCATCATCGAGGAGCGCGCGCCGGGAGCCTCGCCCTGGCTGAGTTGGGCCAGGATCTGAAGCTCGACGGCTTCGAGGGCTTCGATCTCCAGAGCCGCGGTGGCGAGCCGGCCCATGAAGCCGCTGTCCCGCGCCAGGGCGCGGCCGTCGTCGCCCGCCTCGGCGGAGGCCATGCGGCGGATGCGCTGCAGCCGGGCCTTGAGCCCCGGCGAGGAGACGCCGCCGCCACGTTCGAATTCCATCAGGTATTTGGCCACCGTCCAGCCCTCGCCGACACGGCCGACCACATTGGCCTTCGGGACGCGAACGCCGGTGAAGAAGACATCGTTCTGGATGTGCTCGCCCGACAGCATCAAGATCGGTCGGACCTCGACGCCTGGGCTATCCATGGGGATCAGCAGGAAGGTGATGCCCCGCTGCGGGATCGCCTCCTGGCTGGTGCGGACCAGGCAGAAGATCCAGTTGGCGTCGTTGGCGTGGGTGGTCCACAGCTTGTGGCCCGAGCAGACGAAGTGGTCGCCATCGTCCTCGGCGCGCATCTGCAGGCTGGCAAGGTCCGAGCCCGATCCCGGCTCGGAATAACCCTGGCACCAGAAATGCTCGCCGGTCAGCATGCGGGGCAGGTAGTGGGCCTTCTGCTCCGGCGTGCCGTGGCCGATCAGCACCGGGCCGCACATGCCGATGCCCATGGGAGAGAGGGGCGGGGCGTCGTTGGCGGCCATCTCGTCGGCGAAGATGTAGCGCTGGGCCGCGCTCCAGCCGCAGCCGCCATGCTCCAGGGGCCAGGCGGGAGCCGCCCAGCCGCGGGCGTGCAGGATCGCCTGCCAGGCCATGCCGAGCTCGTGCGGGGCGTAGACGCTGGTCATCCGCCGCACGTCGCGGCGCATCTCCGCCGTGAGTTCGGCGTCGAGGAACGCGCGCACCTCGTCGCGGAAGGCCAGCTCGGCGTCGTTCCACCGGATCCGCATCGAACATCTCCCCTCGATCGCCCAGGAAGGCTAGACCTCTTGACGCCCCGGCAGTCCAAGACCGGGCGCGATGGGGGGGCGGAACATGTTGCACGTGGAGTTGGAGCCGGCGAACGCGCAGCGCGCGACGGTGGAAAACCTGTTCCAGTTCTATGTGCATGACTTCGCCGAGTTCTGGGCGCAGCGGCAGGTGGAGTTCGATGAGGACGGGCGCTTCCCGCCCTATCCGCCGCTCGCGGCCTACTGGTCGGAAGAGGGCGCCGCGCCGTTTCTGATCCGGGCCGACGGCAAGCTGGCCGGCTTCGTGCTGATCGACCGGCACAGCCACTCTGGCCTGCCGGTGGACTTCAACATGGGGGAGTTCTTCGTCGCTCGGCACTATCGCCGGGAAGGCGTGGGTCGCCAGGCGGCGTTGCAGGCGATCCGCGAGCGGGTGGGCCAGTGGGAGATCGCCGTGGCGCGGCGCAACCTGCCGGCCCAGCCGTTCTGGCGCGGCGTGGCCCAGGCCTGCGCCGCCGGGACGGTCGAAGAGATCGACCAGAACGACGCGCGCTGGAACGGGCTGATCCTGCGCTTCGTCGTGGCATAGTCCCAGCATGGAACTGAAGGCCACCCGCTACGAAGTCGCCGACGGCATCGCCGTCGTGACGCTCGCCCGCCCCAAGCGCCGCAACGCCTGGACCGGCCGGATGCACACCGAGTACCGCTGGATCCTGCGAGAGGCCGATCGCGATCCGGCCGTGCGGGTGATCGTGGTGACGGGCGACGCCGAGGGGCAGGCGTTCTGCGCCGGGGCCGATCTGCAGGCGCTGGAGGGCCATTCCGAGCGAGGCGGCTATGACGCCGGCACGCCCGACGACATCGCCGAGCCGGGCTATGGCGTGGATCCGGCGTTCGACGCGGCCTTCGCCTATCATTTCGGCGTCGGCAAGCCGATCATCGCCGCGATCAACGGTGCGGCCGCGGGCGTGGGTCTGGTGCTGGCTGCCTTCGCCGACCTGCGGTTCTGCGTGCCGGGCGCGAAGTTCACCGCGGCGCACGGGCGCTTCAACTTCCCGGCGGAGTTCGGCCTGTCCTGGCTGTTGCCGCGGATCGTCGGGCTGACGCACGCCAACGACATCCTCCTGTCCAGCCGCGTGTTCACGGCGGAGGAGGCGATGGCGATGGGGTTCCTCAACCGCATCGTTCCCGCCGCGGACCTGATGGCCGAGGTGATCGCCTATGCCCGAAACCTCGCGACCACGGTGGCGCCCGGCTCGGCGCGCGAGACCAAGCGCCAGATCTACCGCGACCTGCACCGCGACGCCGCGAGCTCGGTGAAGGTGGCCGAGGCGCTCCTGGCCGAGATGTCGAAGACGCCCGACTACAAGGAAGGCGTGAAGGCCTGGATGGAGAAGCGGCCGGCGAAGTGGACGGGGTAAGATGACTCCCGCCGAGCTCGAGGCCCTGTTCCAGAACGTGGCGCCCGATCTGGAGGCCTTCGCCGCGCCGTGGAGCGTGATCGGCAGCGGGGCGCTCGTCTTGCTCGGCGCGCCTATTCGCGAGGCGGCAGACCTGGACGTCGTCACCAGCGTCGACGGGGCAGGGCGCCTTGCCGCGGCCTGGGCCGCCTGGCTGGAGCCCGCGCCGGCCAAGGCGCCGGACGGGCCGTTCCGTTCGGCGCACTTCGCCCGCTACGCCACCCCCTGGGGGCCTGTCGAGGTGATGGGTGGTCTGCGCGTGCGCGGCCGACCGCTAGACATTTCGGGCCCGATCCCCGGGGCATCGGACCAATTGCGTGTCCTGCGGCTCTTCGGCCGACCCAAGGACCTGGCCAAGGCGGACATGGTGGAAGCCTGGCTGGCGGCAGGTTGAATCGGCGAGGGATTTCGTATAGATGCCGCCGCTTCGTCGCTCCCTCCCGAGGGAACGGCGAGGACGGACGGTCTTCGGACCGACCGATCCTGTCCAAGAACTATGAAGCCGCCGGGGCCACCGACGGCCGGAACGCGAGGAAGAGCCCTTCCTCGGTCATAGGGAGACGGGAAGATGACGGCTTGATCGCCCTTCCGCAGCGCGGACCGGGCGCTGGGCTGCGGCTTCTCTGAACAGGACAGGTGCTTACGGCGACCGCCTCTTGCGGCCGTCGAACCTGAGTATGGAGACCGCAATGGACCGCGCTCAAAAGCAGGAAGCCATCGAAGCGCTTAAGGGCGTCTTCGCTGACTCCGGCGCCGTGGTCGTGACCCACTACATGGGTCTGACCGTTGCGGAAATGACCGATCTGCGGGGCCGTCTTCGTCAAGAAGGCGCCCAGCTGCAGGTGGTGAAGAACACCCTGGCCCAGAAGGCTCTCGGTGGCTCGATCGGCGAAGCGGGCGACGCCCTCTTCAAGGGTCCGGTCGCGATCGCCTTCGCCGCCGACCCGGTGTCCGCCGCCAAGGTCGCGACCCAGTACGCCAAGGACAATGACAAGTTCACCGTCGTTGGCGGCTTCATGGGTCAACAGGTGCTGGACAAGAGCTCGGTGACCGCCCTGGCCACCCTGCCTTCGCTGGACCAGCTCCGCGCCAAGATCGTCGGCCTTCTGCAAGCTCCCGCGACCAAGATCGCTGGCGTTCTGCAGGCGCCCGCCGGTCAGCTGGCTCGCGTCATGGGCGCCTACGCCGCCAAAGACGCCGCCTGATCGTCACTTCCCGACAAACCTCTCTCTTAAGGACCTACACACATGGCCAATCTCGAAAAGCTGGTCGACGACCTGTCGGCTCTGACCGTCCTGGAAGCCGCTGAGCTCTCCAAGCTGCTGGAAGAAAAGTGGGGCGTCAGCGCCGCTGCTCCGGTCGCCGTGGCCGCCGCTCCGGCCGCCGGTGGCGGCGCTCCGGCCGAAGCCGCCGAAGAGCAAACCGAGTTCACCGTTGTCCTGACCGCCGGTGGCGACAAGAAGATCAACGTGATCAAGGAAGTCCGCGGCGTCCGTCCGGATCTCGGCCTGAAGGAAGCCAAGGACCTCGTCGAAGGCGCTCCGCAGAACGTGAAGGAAAACGTTTCCAAGCAGGAAGCGGAAGAAATCAAGAAGAAGCTGGAAGAAGCCGGCGCCTCCGTCCAGATCAAGTAGTTTCGGCAAGCCGAAGCTATCCCGAACGCGGTCAGCCGCGATCGGATCGAGACGACAGTTCAGGGGGTCGAGCCATGCTCGGCCCCCTTTTCTGTGTCCGGGATCAGGCGGTTGCGGCGATCGACTTCTGGATCACGGCGAGCTTGGCGCGCGGCACGACGCGGCGGCGTCCCACGAGGGTGTCAAGCAGCCCGAGGGCGTGCTCGGCGATCCGGCGCATCCGCCGCTTGGTCATCTGGAACGGTCCGACCGTCCCATCGGCATAGTGACCCCAGACCGGCTTCAGCCCGCGCACGGTGTTGTAGTAGCGCCGAAGGCGGATCAGCTGGTCCTCGTCGTAGATCGAGATGATCGAGATCGAGTCCGAGATGTGCTTGGGGATGTGCCGCGAGCTTCCGGTTTCGGAGAGTTCGAAGAGGATCTGGGCCATCTTCGGGGTGGGCGGCAGCGAGGCTTCGTATTCCTTCGGCTGCCAGCTCAGGTCCTCGACAATGAAGAGGCCGCCCGGCTTCAGCCGCCCGAACAGTTCCACGAAGGCGGTCTTCTGATGGAACGATGCATGGGAGCCGTCGTCCACGATGACGTCGAGGGGAGCGACCTGGTCGCTGATCGCCCGTAGCTGTTCCGCCGCACCGCAATCCGCCCGGAAGAAGGTGAACCACTCCTGCTGGAAGGCGCTGAAGTCGGAAATGTCGACGCCATAGATATGGGCCTGCGGCAGGAACTCCCGCCACATCCGCACCGAAGGTATGTCGACGACCTCGCGGTCGGCCGAGCCCCCCACTTCCGGTCCGCCGCGGGCAAGCCCGATCTCCATGAGCCGGATCGGCAGCATTCGCATGGGCGACAACAGCATGTCGTAGACGAGGGTGTACGCGTTTTCCCGCGGCCCCTTGTCGGTCCCGTGCCTCTGCGCGATCTCGCTAAGTCCGCCCCCAAAAGCCATTGTGCCGCGTGCCCCCCGACAACACCACTCAGGCTTGAGCTTGAAGGACCCGAATCGGCTTGACAAGACGCGGGTAGGTTGAGGCCCTACACGGCCAACGCCCGGGTCCCTCGACCTTTCGGATCACCCCCAAACGGGGGAGGGCGATCTGGCCGGCCTCCCGCATGCTCGACGCCTGGATGTTGGGGGGCAGGAATGAAGAGGCACACAGGCTTGGCGGCCTCGGCAGCCGTCCTGATCGGCGGCGCGGCCGCCGCGCCTGCGGCGGCACAGACCGCCTATGATATCAATCGCCTGAACGCCGCCATCCAGGTCTGCAACTCGGGTCTCGGCGCGACGGCCGAGTGCGCGAAGCTGCGCGGCCAGCTCGGCGGGGGCGGCGGGCTCGGCGGCGGAGCCGGGTTGGGCGGCCTTGGGGTCGGCAAGGCGGCCGCGGCCGCGGGCATCTTCGGCCTGCTCAGCCAGGCGCGTGCGCAGGCCGCGCCGCCGCCCGTCCAGGCCTCCGCCGCGAACCCCGCCGCGATCCAGCAGGCCATCGCCACCTGTGTCCAGAACGCCAGCGGGAACACCACCGCGATCCAGGCATGCCTGCGGATCGCGGACGCCGCCAAGGCTCCGGCGACCTTTGGGTTGCCTCCACCGATGACGGTGCGCGCCCCGCCGCCGCAGGACGCGGCCATGGCGACGTATGGCGCGGGCCAGAGCTATCAGGCCTGCGTGGCCGCCGACCAGGCGAACTGGCGCCGTTGCCTGCCGCTGCTGAACGGCGGCCGATAGATGAACTGAGCTTCACTGGGCGCCCGGCGGCGGCGTGATAATCTCGGCGCGTGCCGACCTCGCTGACCCTCATCGACATGTTCGTGCGCGGCGTGGCCGCCGGCGCGATGATCGTCACCGGCCTGGCGCTCCAGGGCAGCGGGCTGGGCGGACGCGTGCGCCTGGTCGGGGGATTGCTGGGCCTTTCCATCGCCTGCTGGCTCATCACGGAATCGAACGCGCTCTGGGGCGCCTTCGGCCACTTCTTTCCGCTGGTGGCCCCCGCGTATGCGGTGGGGGCGATCTTCTGGCTCTTCGTGCTCACGGTCTTCGACGATCGGCCTCTCACGGCGATGAGCTGGGCGCCCTGCGGAATTCTCTTCGTGACGGGCTTGGTCTGCGAGGTCCTTCCCAGCGGGGAGGGCTGGCCCCTCTGGATGGCGCGGAACGTGTTCAGCGGCCTGCTGCTGGTCCACGCGGCCTACGTGATCGTCCGCGGATGGTCCGGCGACCTGCTGGAACAGCGGCGGCGCCTGCGCGCGCCGGTGCTGGGCTTCGCGGCGTTCTACGGTCTCACCAACGTGGTCATCGGGCTCGCCAACCGCATCGAACCGCACGAGGCCTGGCTGCAATGGACGGCCGGCTGGCCGGGTGGCGGTGCGATCTTCGCCGTCATCGTGCTCGCCGCGGCGGTGGTGTTCCTCCAGGCGCGGCCCGCGCTGTTCGGCGCGACGCGGCGTGAAGCCTCCGCCGTCGACGCACGGGCGGAGGCGGCCGAACGCGTGATGGCGGGCAAGCTCAACGCCTCGATGGCGGCCGGAGCCTGGCGACGCGAGGGCCTCACGATCGGCGCGCTGGCGCAAGAGCTGGGCGAGCCCGAGCACCGGCTGCGGCGACTGATCAACCAGCGGCTGGGGCACCGGAACTTCGCCGACTTCGTCAACGGCTATCGCATCGAGGCGGCCAAGGCCCGCCTCGGCGATCCCGACGAGGCCCGCACGACGATCGCGGCGATCGCCTTCGACCTGGGCTACGGCTCGCTGGGTCCCTTCAACCGGGCCTTCCGCGCGGCCACCGGCGCCACACCGACCGAGTGGCGCCGCCAGGCCCTGCTGCAGGCCTCGCCGGAACTGCAGGAAGCCGTCTGATTCCAGAATCGGCGAGGCTGTTTCGCCCACGGCGAGACGGTGCGCGGTTCCTCCGGCCTTTTCGGACCTCGAACGATCGCGAGGAAACCCGATGCCGCCCTTCATCACCGACCTGGCGCAGATCTGGCTGCGCGAGCTCGAACCCACCCTGACCCGCTACGTCGTCTTCACCGTCGGCGTCTGGTTCCTGCTGTGGGTGGCGCTGCGGCCCCTGCTGCGGGCGCGCAAGATCCGCGAGGAGACGCCCGCGCCGAAGCAGCTCGTCACCGAGCTGATGTTCTCCCTGCGCTCCATGGCGATCTTCGCGACGGTGGGCGTGCTGATGACGCTCATGTACCGGGCGGGCCTCTACCCGTTGGGCGCCATCGCCGACGCCTGGGGCCCGGCCTGGTTCGTCGTGTCGCTGGTGGCTGGGATCGTGGGGCTCGACGCCTGGTTCTACTGGACGCACCGGCTGATGCACGATCCGCGGCTGTTCCGCCGGTTCCACCGCCAGCACCACCGCAGCAACAACCCGTCGCCCTTCACCGCCTACAGCTTCGACGTGGGCGAGGCGATGGTGCTGATCGGCTATGTGGTCGTGTTTCCGATGGTGTTTCCCATGTCGTCCGGCGCGATGCCGTGGGTGATGCTGTACCAGATCGTCACCAACACCCTGCTGCACTCCGGCTACGAGCTGATGCCGGCCCGGCGGGACGGCCGACCGATGCTGGACTTCATCGTGACCACCACCCACCACGACCTGCACCACGCCCAAGCCGGCTGGAACTACGCGGCCTGGTTCACCTGGTGGGACCGTTGGTTCGGCACCGAGCATCCGGACTATCACGCCCGCTACGCCGCGGCGGCCTGGCGGCCCTTCGCCCCCCGGCCGGCAGGTGAGCCTGCCCTGCAACTCGACAGGTCGGCCTGAGCCGGGAACCCTCTCCGCTCGCCGCGGGTTTTATGGGCGCGAGAACGGACGTCAGCATGACAACCCGGGATATGCCCGGGAAACCCGACGGGACGGCGCGGAGGACACGGCTCCGCGTCGTCTCTCGCGTCTGCGGCGTATTTTTCGGCGGGCAGGGACTTCACAAAGGGTCCGAAAGGGCCTATTTCCGCCCGTTCGCGAAACACCTTTCCGATTTACATCTTTCGATGCGGCCTTCGCGCGTGCAGGCCCCGAGGCATGGTCCGTCGCCCTTTGACCATGCGAAGGGGCGCTCCCGACGATACGGGGAGCATTCCAGCGTCCGGCTCCCGCCAGGGAGTCCGTAGGGCGGACGCAGGATGAAGCACTCGACGCCCGGAGTCTCCTCCTGGCGTCCTCAAGGGATCAAAATGGCGCAATCCTTCACCGGTAAGAAGCGGATCCGGAAGTCTTTCGGCCGCATTCCCGAAGCCGTGCAGATGCCGAACCTCATCGAGGTTCAGCGCTCCTCCTACGAACAGTTCCTGCAGCGCGAAGTGCGCGCCGGCGAACGTCGTGACGAGGGCGTGGAAGCGGTCTTCAAGTCGGTCTTCCCGATCAAGGACTTCAACGAGCGCGCCGTGCTCGAGTATGTCTCGTACGAGTTCGAAGAGCCGAAGTACGACGTCGAGGAATGCGTCCAGCGCGACATGACCTATGCCGCGCCGCTGAAGGTGAAGCTGCGCCTCATCGTCTTCGAGACCGACGAAGAGACCGGCGCCCGCTCCGTGAAGGACATCAAGGAGCAGGACGTCTACATGGGCGACATCCCGCTCATGACGGAGAAGGGCACCTTCATCGTCAACGGGACCCAGCGCGTCATCGTCTCGCAGATGCACCGCTCGCCGGGCGTCTTCTTCGACCACGACAAGGGCAAGACCCACGCCTCGGGCAAGCTGCTGTTCGCCGCCCGCGTGATCCCGTACCGCGGCTCGTGGCTCGACTTCGAGTTCGACGCCAAGGACATCGTCTACGTCCGTATCGACCGCCGCCGGAAGCTGCCGGCCACGACCTTCCTCATGGCCCTGGGCATGGACGGCGAGGAGATCCTCTCGACGTTCTACGAGACCGTGCCGTACGAGAAGCGCAAGGGCGGCTGGGCCACCCCGTACAAGGCCGAGCGCTGGCGCGGCGTGAAGCCGGAATTCCCGCTGATCGACGCCGACAGCGGCGAGGAAATCGCTCCGGCCGGCACCAAGATCTCGGCGCGCAACGCCAAGAAGTTCGCCGACGCGGGCCTCAAGACCCTGCTGCTCGCGCCTGAGGCCCTGAACGGCCGCTACCTGGCGCGCGACCTGGTCAACATGTCGACCGGCGAGATCTACGCCGAAGCCGGCGACGAGCTGGACGCCGGCCTGATCGCCTCGCTGGAAGAGCAGGGCTTCACCACCCTGGACGTGCTGGACATCGACCACGTGACGGTCGGCGCCTACATCCGCAACACCCTGCGCGTCGACAAGAACACCGTCCGCGAGGACGCCCTGTTCGACGTCTGCCGGGTCATGCGTCCGGGCGAGCCGCCGACGGTGGAAGCCGCCGAGGCCATGTTCAAGTCGCTGTTCTTCGACGGCGAGCGCTATGACCTGAGCTCGGTCGGCCGCGTGAAGATGAACATGCGCCTGGAGCTGGATTGCCCCGACGACGTCCGCATCCTGCGCAAGGAAGACGTGCTCGCCGTTCTGCGGACGCTGGTCGGCCTGCGCGATGGCCGCGGCGAAATCGACGACATCGACAACCTCGGCAACCGCCGGGTCCGCTCGGTGGGCGAACTGCTGGAGAACCAGTACCGCGTCGGCCTGCTCCGCATGGAGCGCGCGATCAAGGAACGCATGAGCTCGGTCGACATCGACACGGTCATGCCGCACGACCTGATCAACGCGAAGCCGGCCGCCGCGGCCGTGCGCGAGTTCTTCGGCTCGTCGCAGCTCTCGCAGTTCATGGACCAGACCAACCCGCTCTCGGAGATCACCCACAAGCGCCGCCTGTCGGCCCTTGGCCCGGGCGGTCTGACCCGCGAGCGCGCCGGCTTCGAAGTGCGCGACGTGCACCCGACCCACTACGGCCGGATCTGCCCGATCGAGACGCCGGAAGGCCCGAACATCGGCCTGATCAACAGCCTCGCCACCCACGCGGTGGTGAACAAGTACGGCTTCATCGAGAGCCCGTACCGGCGGATCAAGGACGGCAAGACGACCGAAGAGGTCGTCTACATGTCGGCCATGGAAGAGGCGAAGCACGTCATCGCCCAGGCCAACATCAAGCTCGACAACGGCTCCATCGTCGAGGACCTGGTCCCCGGCCGGGTGAACGGCGAACCGTCGCTGCTGCCCCGCGAGCAGGTCGACCTGATGGACGTGTCGCCGAAGCAGGTCGTCTCGGTGGCCGCCTCGCTGATCCCGTTCCTGGAAAACGACGACGCCAACCGCGCCCTCATGGGCTCGAACATGCAGAAGCAGGCCGTGCCGCTCATCCAGTCGGATGCGCCGCTGGTCGGCACCGGTATGGAAAGCGTCGTGGCGGTCGACTCCGGCGCCGTGGTGACGGCCCGCCGTTCCGGCGTGGTCGAGCAGATCGACGGCACCCGTATCGTCGTGCGCGCCACGGAAGAGCTCGATCCCACGAAGCCGGGCGTCGACATCTACCGCCTGCAGAAGTTCCAGCGTTCCAACACCTCGACCTGCATCAACCAGCGTCCGCTGGTGCAGGTGGGCGACAAGATCCGCGCGGGCGACGTGATCGCCGACGGTCCGTCGACCGAGCTGGGTGAGCTGGCGCTGGGCCGGAACACGCTCGTCGCGTTCATGCCCTGGAACGGCTACAACTTCGAGGACTCGATCCTGATCTCCGAGCGCATCGTGCGCGACGACATCTTCACCTCGATCCACCTCGAGGAATTCGAGGTCATGGCCCGCGACACCAAGCTGGGCCCGGAAGAGATCACCCGCGACATCCCGAACGTCGGCGAGGAAGCCCTGCGCAACCTCGACGAAGCGGGCATCGTGGCGATCGGCGCCGAGGTGATGCCGGGCGACATCCTGGTCGGCAAGGTCACGCCGAAGGGCGAAAGCCCGATGACGCCGGAAGAGAAGCTGCTGCGCGCCATCTTCGGCGAGAAGGCTTCCGACGTCCGCGACACGTCCCTGCGCCTGCCCCCGGGCGTCGCCGGCACGATCGTGGAAGTCCGCGTCTTCAACCGTCACGGCGTCGACAAGGACGAACGTGCGCTGGCCATCGAACGGGCGGAAATCGACCGCCTGGGCAAGGACCGCGACGACGAGTTCGGCATCCTGAACCGCAACATGACCAGCCGCCTTCGCGACCTGCTCGTGGGCAAGACCGCCGTCTCGGGCCCGAAGGGCCTGGGCCGCGGCGAGATCACCGCCGACAAGCTGGAAGAGATCGCGCCCGGCCTGTGGTGGCAGATCGCGCTCGACGACGAGAAGGCGATGGGCGAGCTGGAGGCCATGCGCCGCCAGTTCGACGAGGGGCGCAAGCGCCTCGACCGCCGCTTCGAGGACAAGGTCGACAAGCTGCAGCGCGGCGACGAACTGCCGCCCGGCGTGATGAAGATGGTCAAGGTGTTCGTGGCGGTGAAGCGCAAGCTGCAGCCGGGCGACAAGATGGCCGGCCGTCACGGCAACAAGGGCGTCATCTCCAAGATCCTGCCGATCGAGGACATGCCCTACCTCGAGAACGGTCAGCACGTGGATATCGTGCTGAACCCGCTGGGCGTGCCGTCGCGGATGAACGTCGGCCAGATCTTCGAGACCCACCTCGGCTGGGCCTCGGCCGGCCTGGGCAAGCAGGTCGCCGACCTGCTGGAAGCCTGGCAGAACGGCGGCCAACGTCAGGCGCTGCTGGACTACCTGGGTGACGCCTACGGGCCGGAAGAGGAACTGCCGGAGACGGACGAAGAGCTGATCGAGCTGGCCAAGAACCTCTCGAAGGGCATCCCGTTCGCGACCCCGGTCTTCGACGGCGCGCACATCGACGACATCGAGAACCTGCTGGAGAAGGCGGGCCTCGACCGGTCGGGTCAGTCGTACCTGTACGACGGCCAGACTGGCGAGCGGTTCAAGCGTCCGGTCACGGTCGGCTACATCTACATGCTGAAGCTGCACCACCTGGTCGACGACAAGATCCACGCCCGCTCGATCGGTCCGTACAGCCTCGTCACGCAGCAACCGCTGGGTGGTAAGGCCCAGTTCGGCGGTCAGCGCTTCGGGGAAATGGAAGTGTGGGCCCTCGAAGCCTACGGCGCCGCCTACACCCTGCAGGAAATGCTGACGGTGAAGTCGGACGACGTGGCCGGCCGGACCAAGGTCTACGAGAGCATCGTCCGTGGCGACGACACCTTCGAGGCCGGCATTCCGGAAAGCTTCAACGTGCTGGTCAAGGAGATGCGCTCCCTCGGCCTGAACGTGGAGCTGGAGAACAGCTGACGGATTCCTGGCCCTCCCTCGGTGACGGGGGAGGGCGGTCCCTCCGCCCAGCTTTCGAAATTTTCGCGGGTTAGCCCGCAGAAGGAACCAAGATGAACCAGGAAGTCCTGAACATCTTCAATCCGGTCCAGGCCGCTCCGACCTTCGACCGTATCCGTATCGCGCTCGCCTCGCCGGAGAAGATCCGGTCGTGGTCGTTCGGCGAGATCAAGAAGCCCGAAACCATCAATTACCGTACGTTCAAGCCGGAACGTGACGGCCTGTTCTGCGCCCGCATCTTCGGTCCCACGAAGGACTACGAGTGCCTGTGCGGCAAGTACAAGCGCATGAAGTACAAGGGCATCATCTGCGAGAAGTGCGGGGTCGAGGTGACCCTGGCGCGCGTCCGCCGCGAGCGGATGGGCCACATCGAGCTGGCCTCGCCGGTCGCCCACATCTGGTTCCTGAAGTCGCTGCCCAGCCGCATCGCCCTGATGCTGGACATGGCGCTGAAGGACATCGAACGCGTCCTGTACTTCGAGAACTACATCGTCACCGAGCCGGGCCTGACCCCGCTGAAGCAGCACCAGCTTCTGTCGGAAGACGACTACCTGCGCTTCCAGGAAGAATTCGGCGACGACAGCTTCACCGCCGAGATCGGCGCCGAGGCGGTCCAGGGCCTGCTGAAGGGCATCGACCTCGTCAAGACGGCTGAGCAGCTTCACGAGGAGCTGAAGACCACCACCTCGGAAATGAAGCTCAAGAAGGCGTCCAAGCGCCTGAAGCTGATCGAGAGCTTCACCGAGAGCGGCAACAAGCCCGAGTGGATGGTCCTGACGGTGATCCCCGTGATCCCGCCGGAACTGCGCCCGCTGGTGCCGCTGGACGGCGGCCGCTTCGCGACCTCGGACCTGAACGACCTGTATCGCCGGGTCATCAACCGGAACAACCGCCTGAAGCGCCTCATCGAGCTGCGCGCGCCGGACATCATCATCCGCAACGAAAAGCGGATGCTGCAGGAAGCCGTCGACGCCCTGTTCGACAACGGCCGCCGCGGCCGCGTGATCACGGGCGCCAACAAGCGCCCGCTGAAGTCGCTGGCCGACATGCTGAAGGGCAAGCAGGGCCGGTTCCGCCAGAACCTGCTCGGCAAGCGCGTGGACTACTCGGGCCGTTCGGTCATCGTGGTGGGTCCCGAGCTGAAGCTGCACGAGTGCGGCCTGCCGAAGAAGATGGCGCTCGAGCTGTTCAAGCCGTTCATCTATGCGCGCCTGGACGCCAAGGGCCTTTCGGGCACCGTCAAGCAGTCCAAGCGCATGGTGGAGCGTGAGCAGCCGGCCGTCTGGGACATCCTGGACGAGGTGATCCGCGAGCACCCGGTGCTCCTGAACCGCGCGCCGACGCTGCACCGCCTGGGCATCCAGGCGTTCGAGCCCAAGCTGATCGAGGGTAAGGCCATCCAGCTGCACCCGCTGGTCTGCGCCGCCTTCAACGCCGACTTCGACGGCGACCAGATGGCCGTCCACGTGCCGCTCTCGCTGGAAGCCCAGCTGGAAGCGCGCGTGCTGATGATGAGCACGAACAACATCCTGTCGCCGGCCAACGGCCGTCCGATCATCGTGCCGTCCCAGGACATCGTGCTGGGCCTGTACTACCTGTCGCTCGCCAAGGACAATGAGCCGGGCGAAGGCAAGGTGTTCACCGACCTGGCCGAGCTCGACCAGGCGCTGGACGCCAAGGTCGTCACCCTGCACAGCAAGATCAAGGCGCGTCACACCGAGATGGACGCCGACGGCAACGTCGTGCGGAAGATCATCGACACGACGCCCGGCCGGATGAAGATCGCGGCCCTGCTGCCGCATCACCCGGCGATCGGCCACCGCCTTCTTGAGAAGAACCTCACCAAGAAGGAAATCGGCAACCTGATCGACGCCGTCTACCGGCACTGCGGCCAGAAGGCGACGGTCATTTTCGCCGACCAGATCATGGGCCTGGGCTTCCGCGAGGCGGCCAAGGCGGGCATCTCGTTCGGCAAGGACGACATCGTCATCCCGGCCCGCAAGGCGCCGATCGTCGAAGAGACCCGCAAGCTCGTGGAAGAGTACGAGCAGCAGTACGCCGACGGCCTGATCACCAAGGGCGAGAAGTACAACAAGGTCGTCGACGCCTGGGCCAAGGCCACGGACCGGGTCGCCGACGAGATGATGGCGGAAGTGAGCTCGGCTCCGATCGGCCCCGATGGCCGTCAGAACGAGATCAATTCGATCTTCATGATGAGCAACTCGGGCGCCCGCGGTTCGCAGGCCCAGATGAAGCAGCTCGGCGGGATGCGCGGCCTGATGGCCAAGCCGTCCGGCGAGATCATCGAGACGCCGATCATCTCGAACTTCAAGGAAGGCCTGACCGTCCAGGAGTACTTCAACTCCACCCACGGCGCCCGTAAGGGCCTGGCCGACACCGCGCTGAAGACGGCGAACTCGGGCTACCTGACCCGCCGTCTGGTCGACGTGGCGCAGGACTGCATCATCACCGAGGAAGACTGCGGCACCACGCGCGGCATCACGCTGCGCGCCGTGGTCGAAGGCGGTGACGTGCTGGTCTCGCTGGGCCAACGCATCCTGGGCCGTTTCGCGGCCGAGGACGTGAAGGACCCGGGCACCAACGACGTGATCGTGCCGGCCGACACCTATCTCGACGAGAACATGATCGAGGTGGTCGAAAGCGCTGGCGTCCAGTCTGTGAAGATCCGCTCGGTCCTGACCTGCGAGACCAAGGTGGGCGTCTGCGGCGCCTGCTACGGTCGCGACCTGGCCCGCGGCACGCCGGTGAACATCGGTGAAGCGGTCGGCGTCATCGCCGCCCAGTCGATCGGTGAGCCCGGCACCCAGCTGACGATGCGGACCTTCCACATCGGCGGCACCGCTCAGGTGGCCGAGCAGTCGTTCTTCGAAAGCGCCAACGAGGGCGTCGCCCGGATCTCGGGCGGCAACACCGTGGTCGCGGCCGATGGCGGCCTGATCTCGATGAGCCGCAACCTGACCCTGACCGTCCAGGTCGATGGCAAGGACCGCGAGTCCTACAAGGTGCCCTACGGCGCCCGCCTGCAGGTCAAGGACGGCGGCAAGGTCAAGCGCGGCGAGCGCCTGGCCAGCTGGGACCCCTACACCACGCCGATCATCACGGAAGTGGGCGGCAAGGTGCGGTTCGAGGACCTGGTGGAGAACTTCTCGTTCCGCGAGGAAGCCGACGAAGCCACCGGCATCTCCAACCGCGTGGTCATCGACTGGCGCGCCAGCTCGAAGGGTTCGGACCTGCGTCCGGCCATGTCGGTGCTGGCCGAGGACGGCTCGTACAAGCGCCTGTCGAACGGCGGTGAGGCCCGCTACCTGCTCCCGGTGGGCGCCATTCTCTCCATCGGCGACGGTGACGAGGTGAAGCCCGGCGAGATCATGGCGCGTATCCCCACGGAAAGCGCCAAGACCCGCGACATCACCGGCGGTCTGCCGCGGGTGGCCGAGCTGTTCGAGGCCCGCCGGCCGAAGGACTGCGCGGTCATCGCCGAGATGGACGGTCGCGTCGAATTCGGCCGCGACTACAAGAACAAGCGCCGCATCAAGATCACCCCGGAGGATGGTGGCGAGGCGGTCGAGTTCCTGATCCCGAAGGGCAAGCACATCGCGGTCCACGACGGCGACGTGATCCGGAAGGGCGAGTACATCATCGACGGCAACCCAGACCCGCACGACATCCTGCGGATCCAGGGCATCGAGGCGCTGGCCGACTTCCTGGTGAACGAGATCCAGGAGGTCTACCGACTGCAGGGCGTGCCGATCAACGACAAGCACATCGAGACGATCGTCCGTCAGATGCTGCAGAAGGTGGAGATCCTCGAGCCGGGCGACACCGGCCTGCTCAAGGGCGACCATCTGGACAAGCAGGAAGTGGAAGACGAAAGCGCCAAGGCGGAAGCTCGCGGCGCCCGTCCGGCGCTCACCCAGCCCGTCCTGCTCGGCATCACCAAGGCCTCGCTGCAGACCCGCAGCTTCATCTCGGCCGCCTCCTTCCAGGAGACGACCCGGGTGCTGACCGAGGCCGCGGTCCAGGGCAAGAACGACACCCTGGAAGGCCTGAAGGAGAACGTGATCGTCGGTCGCCTGATCCCGGCGGGCACGGGCTCGTACCTGCGGAACCTGCAGCGCATCGCCGCCAAGCGCGACGAGGCCCTGACGGCCAGCCGCGAGGAGGCCATGGAGCCGCTGCCGGCCGAGATCGCCGACGCGGCCGTCGCCGAGACGGTCGAGAGCTAAGCCTCTCCAGTCCAGTCACGCGTAACGAGCGGCCCGGGAGCAATCCCGGGCCGTTTCGTTTGGGCCCTCCGCGCCTATGGCGAAGGTTGTTTTGAGTGGCGCCCTGACGCGGCGTGCGGCTAGGCTGCGAATCCCGGGGGAACAAGTCAGGGTGGCGTAGCGTGCGGGGGATGTTGTGGGCGGCTGCGGCCGTCATGTGCGGTGTTGCGGCCGGAGCGAGGGCCGCGCCTCCGCCGGCGTCGGCCTTTGGGCGCGTGCCGGCTGTTGTGGACGCCGAGATCTCGCCGGACGGTCGGAGGGTGGCCATCCTGGGCGGGGCGTCCGATCAGCGCGTGATTTCCATCGCCACGATCGACCAGTCTGGCCTGCCGATCCTCAAGCTCGGCGACGTCGAGACCACGCGGCTGAGATGGGCCGGCGACGACCATGTGATCGCAACGGTGGCCTACTGGCACGAGCCGGCGGCCAAGGTGTCGTACCGCATCGAACGGCATATCGCGGTGACGCCGGAGGCCAAGGCGGTAGCCCGGTTCTTCGACAACCTCACCACCACCCAATATCTCGTGGGCGGCCAGCCCATTGTCGGGATCACCGGCACTTCGCCGGCCCGGGTCATCGTCAACGATCTGACCGAAGGGATGGGGTCGGATTCGATGAATACCCGTCTGAAGCGAAAGGGCGTCGAGAATGCGAGCGTCCGGGCCCTCTGGAGCATTGATCCGGCGACCGGAAAGGGTCGCCTGGTGGAGAGGGGCGACTACGACACCTTGAGCTGGGACGTCGACCTGAGCGGGGAGGGGCGGGTTCGCCTCGACATCGACGAATTGACCCACCGGCGCGCCGTGTTCGGCCGCGCCAAGGGCAAGTCTCAGTGGACCCAACTGTGGGTCGAGGGCGGCGACGGCGGTGGCGCGACATTCCTCGGCTATAGTGAGCCGGAAGATGCGGTCGTGCTCGAGCGCGACGGAAAGCTGTTCCGCCGTGGCCTGTCCGACGGCGCCGAGACCCAACTCGCGGAGTCGACATTGGGGCTCCAACTGGTCTGGGACGCGCACCGCAATGGACTTGTCGGGATCGCCACCGGCTCCGAGACGCCGGCGATCGTATGGTTGGATCCAGAGGTGGGCGCGGCGCACGGCGTGCTGTCGCGGGCGTTCAAGGGCCGTACGATCGAGTTGGCTGGCTGGTCCCGGGACCGCGCGCGGTTCATGGCGAGGGTCTCGTCGCCATCTCAGCCGGGCGCCTGGTATCTCTATGACAAGGCGCGCAAAGAGATCTCTCCGCTAGGGGAAGAGTATCCCGAATTGGCGGGGGTAGCCTTAGGGGCCACCCGCTGGCTCACCTATAAGGCGCGCGACGGCCTTGAAATCCCCGCGCTGGTGACTCTGCCGCCTGGCGCAAAGTCGGGATCGAAGCTGCCGCTGGTCGTGCTGCCGCACGGCGGACCGGCGGCGAATGACGACTACGATTTCGACTACATGGTGCAGTTTCTGGCGACCCGCGGCTACGTCGTACTGCAGCCGCAGTTCCGCGGCTCCACCGGCTTTGGCCAGGCGCACAAGGACGCCGGCCGCGGCGAATGGGGCGGCAAGATGCAAACCGACCTGCTGGATGGCGTCGCCGCGCTGGCGGCGACCGGTGAGATCGACTCCAGCCGCGTCTGCATCGTTGGCGCGAGTTTCGGAGGGTATGCCGCGTTGGCGGGCGCGACGTTGAACCCGACCGCCTATCGTTGCGCCGCCTCGATCGCCGGCATCTCGGACCTCGGGGTCCTGCTTCAGGATCAGGCGCGCCTATATGGACGGGCGTCAGCGGGGCTGGAGGAACTGCGCGAGGAACTTGGGGTCGCCGACGCCGGCAAGATCCAGGCGATGTCTCCCTTGCGCCACGCCGCCGCAGCGCGGATCCCCATCCTGCTCATCCATGGGGACAAGGACACGGTGGTCCTGCCAACCCAGTCTCGTCTCATGGCTGAACGGCTCGCAGAGCTCAATCTTCCGCACGAGCTGATCATTCTTCCGAACGAGAACCACTACCTCACGCGCACCGCCACGCGGACGCAGACGCTCGAGGCGCTGGAGAAATTCCTGGCCAAGAACCTGCCCGTGAACTGACTGCCCCTTGGCATACGCGTATGAATCCCTAGATCAGGTCCTGACCAAGGAGGACCGATCGTGCCGCTGCTGCTCTGCCCGAACTGCAACACCTCGATGCAGAACGTCGCCCGTTCCGGCGTTGAGATCGACATGTGCCCGAGTTGCCGGGGCGTCTGGCTCGACCGGGGTGAGCTGGAGAAGCTGCTGAGCGGCCAGCGGGAGGAGCAGGCGGGCCAGCGCTCGGACCGCGAGCGCTTCGAGCGGGAGGTTTCGGACTTCCGCCGCGATCCGGACGACTGGAAGCGCAAGCACCCCTACGACGGCAAGCACGGCGGCCACCGCTACGACGACGACTATCACTACAAGAAGAAAAAGAAGGGCTTCGACATCTTCGACATCTTCGACTGAGATCGCGCCGCGGTTGACGTGGATCAAAGATGACGCCGGCGTCATTTTTATGATCGTCCCAAGCCCGGAAGGACCGGGCGCAAGGGAGATCGCCATGCTGCAGGTGCAAGTGGTCGAAGGGCCGCCGACCGAAGTTCAGTATTTCGACGACGACGAACTGGCCCGCCGCCTGACGGACCATGATGTCGAGGTCATCCGCGAGATATTCCAGACGCCGCTCGTCGGCTCCTACAACTGGGATTACGAGGCGGCGAACACGAAGATCCGGCGGCTCTACGAGCTGGGCAAGCGCTTCAACTGGAACGCCGAGCTCGACGTCGACTGGACGCTGGCGCCGCCTGAGCGCGCCGGCCCGTCCGAGGACGAGGGGCCGGAGGGCTTCAAGGACCATCCCAAGTGGAAGGCGCTGAGCCCGGCCCAGCGGGCGGATTTCATGCGCCGCACCTCGGCCCAGACGCTGTCGCAGTTCCTGCACGGCGAGCAGGGGGCCCTGATGGTGGCGTCCCAGCTGGTCAGCTGTGCGCCCACCCACGACGCCAAGCTCTACGCGGCGTCCCAGACCTTCGACGAGGCGCGCCACGTCGAGGTGTTCCACCGCTACCTGATGGAGCGGTGCCACATGATCTATCCCATCAATGCGAACCTGAAGTTCCTGCTCGACAAGGTGCTGACCGACGAGCGCTGGGACCTGAAGTTCATCGGGATGCAGATCCTGATCGAGGGCCTGGCCCTGGCGGCGTTCCAGACCATCCATGCCCAGACGCCGGACCCGCTGCTGCGGCAGGTCGTCGAACTGGTGATGCGCGACGAGGGCCGCCACGTGGCCTTCGGCGTGAACTACCTGGAGGACTGGATCCGCGCCCTCCCGCAGGACCAGATCGAGGAACGGGCCCAGTTCGCCTACGAGGCGTGCGTGGTGATGAAAAACCGGCTGATCTCGACGACGGTGGCCGAGGAATTCGGCTTCACCCATGACGAGGCGCTGGAGATCAACGCCCGCAGCCAGGGCGGCCAGGCGTTCCGCAAGTTCCTCTTCGAACGCATGATCCCGAACCTCAAGCGGGTGGGGCTGCTCACCGAGGCCATCCGCCCGAAGTTCGAGGAGCTGGGCGTGCTGGAGTTCGAGAACCTGCAGCATGACGGCGCCATCGACTGGGCCGTGCTGGAGGCGCCGCTGACCATGAAGGATCGGATCGCGGCCTAGAACGGGACCTTCAGTTCCCGGCGGGAGTCGTTGCCGGTGACCCCGCCGAGGTCGCCCCCGGAGGCGCCCATCCCCAAGTTGGGCGCCCCGGGCGTGGCGATCTTGCCGTTGTCGTAGCCGGAGCCGGTCGTGCCCGGGCCGCCGCCGGCCGAGCGCTTGTAGCCATAGTCCTGCTCCTTGCGCAGCGCCGCGCGGGCCAGATCCGACGCCTTGCCCGGATCGATCCCCAGCGGGAGTTGCGGCGCATCGCGGCCCGCGCCGAAGAGGCGCTCCTGACAGGCTTCGCGCTCGCTGCGCGACAGGTTCGGATCGTCGCAGTTGCGCCGGCTGCGCAGGGCGTTGCGGGCGTTGGTGGCCAGCGCGTCCTCGTAGGGCGGAATGGTGATCGTCTTCGGCCCCGCGGTCGGGGCGGGGCGGGCCGCGGTCTCCGGCCGCTCGGGCGCGACCAGCGGGGCGACGGGCGGCGGCTCCGAAAAGCGCGTCTGGCGTCGGTGCAGGCGGATCGCGGTGGGCCGACTATCGGGCGCAGCCGCGTTGGGCGGGGTGCGCGGCATGATCAGGATGGGAATGATCGGTTCGGGCGGCCCTGACGACATCTCGGGGATGCGCAGGCGCGGCGCGTTCAGCACCAGCAGCGCCGCCAGCACGACGTGGACGGCCAGCGAGGCCGCCACGATTCCGTACTTCCGGCCCTTAAGCGCCGCCGGCATCCATGCTCCTTGCGTCCCTCTCGAAGCTGCGCCTTAGGGAAGGGGCGTTCGCGAGGCGAATTGATGGCCGAACGGCCAGGCGGCCGCCTGGCGTCACGCCGATTGACGGAACGGCCCTTCCCGACTATGTAGCGCGCTCTTTCGAGGCCGGGGATTCTTCCCAGCTCCGATGAGCCGCTCCCGCCGGAACGCCGCAACGGTGCTCCGGCGAGTTTTTGCGTTTCATGGGTGGGCCTCGGACAACGACCATAACGATCCCAACTGAGGCGCCACGGCCAAACGGCACACGCCTCCACGCAAGCGAGACTAGATGCCGACAGTCAACCAGCTCATCCGCAAGCCCCGGCAGAACAAGCCGGCGCGTAACAAGGTCCCGGCCCTGAAGGGGTGCCCGCAACGTCGCGGCGTCTGCACCCGGGTGTACACCACGACCCCGAAGAAGCCGAACTCGGCTCTGCGTAAGGTCGCCAAGGTGCGCCTGACGACCGGCATCGAAGCGGTGTGCTACATCCCCGGCGAAGGCCACAACCTCCAGGAACACTCCGTGGTCCTGATCCGTGGCGGCCGCGTGAAGGACTTGCCCGGCGTCCGCTATCACATCCTGCGTGGCGTGCTCGACACCCAAGGGGTCAAGGACCGCAAGCAGCGCCGTTCGCTCTACGGCGCCAAGCGTCCGAAGTAAGGAATTCAGAGATGTCCCGTCGCCGTCGCGCAGATAAACGTGAAGTCCTCCCGGATCCCAAGTTCGGGGACCTCGTCGTCACCAAGTTCATGAACTACGTGATGTACGAAGGTAAGAAGGCCGTGGCCGAGAATATCGTCTACGGGGCCTTCGACATCCTGGAGAACCGCCGCAAGGACCAAGGCCCGCTGGAAACCTTCCACTCGGCCCTGGACAACGTGGCTCCGGCCATCGAAGTGCGCAGCCGCCGCGTCGGCGGCGCGACCTACCAGGTTCCGGTGGAAGTGCGTCCCGAGCGCCGTCGCGCCCTGGCCATCCGCTGGCTCGTCAACGCCGCGCGCAACCGCGGCGAGAACACCATGACCGAGAAGCTGGCCGGCGAACTGCTGGACGCCTCCTCGAACCGCGGCTCGGCCGTCAAGAAGCGTGAAGACACGCACAAGATGGCTGAAGCCAACCGGGCCTTCTCGCACTACCGCTGGTAATCCCGGTCGTAGTCACGCTTTCCGGCGCGGGCGGTTTGAGATAAACCGCCCGCGCCGTTCGTTCAGGCCTCTTCCGAACACCCCTTTTTCGCAGAGCATCCGCTATGCCCCGCACGCATAAAATCGAAGACTACCGCAACTTCGGCATCATGGCGCACATCGACGCCGGTAAGACGACGACGACGGAGCGGATCCTCTACTACACCGGCAAGAGCCATAAGATCGGCGAAGTCCACGACGGCGCCGCGACCATGGACTGGATGGAGCAGGAGCAGGAGCGCGGCATCACGATCACGTCGGCCGCGACGACCGCCTTCTGGGAAGGCAAGCGCCTCAACATCATCGACACCCCCGGGCACGTGGACTTCACCATCGAGGTGGAACGTTCGCTGCGCGTGCTCGACGGCGCCGTGGCGGTGCTGGACGGCAACCAGGGCGTCGAGCCGCAGACCGAGACGGTCTGGCGCCAGGCCGACCGCTACAACGTTCCGCGGATCGTGTTCGTCAACAAGATGGACAAGATCGGCGCCGACTTCCAAATGTGCCTGAGGACGATCCGCGAGCGCCTCGGCGTGAAGGCGGTTCCGATCCAACTGCCGATCGGCGCTGAATCGTCGCTGAAGGGCATCGTCGACCTGGTCCGCATGAAGGCGGTTGTCTGGGACAACGACGGCCTAGGCGCCAAGTACCACGACGAAGAGATCCCGGCCGACATGAAGGCGGACGCCGAAGAGGCCCGCAACTACATGATCGAGAACGCCGTCGAACTCGACGACGAGGCGATGGAAGCCTACCTCAGCGGTGAAGAGCCCTCGATCGACGTGATCAAGAAGTGCCTCCGCAAGGCGGTGCTGACGGGCGCCTTCTATCCGATCCTCGCGGGCTCGGCCTTCAAGAACAAGGGCGTGCAGCCGCTGCTGGACGCCGTCGTCGACTATCTGCCGTCGCCGGTGGATATCCCGCCGACCAAGGGCATCGACTACCGCACCGAAGAGGAAGTCGAGCGCAAGGCGTCCGACGAAGAGCCGCTGTCGGTCCTGGCGTTCAAGATCATGGACGACCCCTTCGTGGGCTCGCTCACCTTCTGCCGGATCTACTCGGGCAAGCTGGAAGCCGGCATGGGCCTGCTGAACTCGACGCGCGACAAGCGCGAGCGGGTCGGCCGCATGCTGCTGATGCACTCGAACAACCGGGAAGACATCAAGGAAGCCTTCGCCGGCGACATCGTCGCGCTGGCCGGCCTCAAGGACACCCGCACGGGTGACACGCTGTGCGACCCGAACAAGTCGCCGGTCATCCTCGAGAAGATGAACTTCCCCGAGCCGGTGATCGAGATCGCCATCGAGCCGAAGTCGAAGGCCGACCAGGAAAAGCTGGGCGTCGCCCTGGCCAAGATGGTCGCCGAGGATCCGTCCTTCACCGTCCACACCGACCAGGAGTCGGGCCAGACGATCATGAAGGGCATGGGCGAGCTTCACCTCGACATCAAGGTCGACATCCTGAAGCGCACCTACAAGGTCGAAGCCAACATCGGCGCGCCGCAGGTCGCCTACCGTGAGAGCCTCGGCAAGGTCGCGGACATCGACTACACGCACAAGAAGCAGACCGGCGGTACGGGCCAGTTCGCCCGCGTGAAGATCAAGTTCGAGCCGGGCGAGCCGGGCTCGGGCTTCATCTTCGAAAGCTCGATCGTGGGCGGCGCGGTGCCGAAGGAATACGTTCCTGGCGTCCAGAAGGGTCTGGAGTCGGCGAAGGAAAACGGCCTGCTGGCCGGCTTCCCGCTCATCGACTTCAAGGCCACCCTGTACGACGGCGGCTTCCACGACGTGGACTCCTCGGTCCTGGCCTTCGAAATCGCCTCGCGCGCCGCTTTCAAGGAGCTGCGCGAAAAGGGCGCTCCGAAGCTGCTCGAGCCGATCATGAAGGTCGAGGTCCTGACCCCCGACGAGTACATGGGCGACGTCATCGGCGACCTGAACTCGCGGCGCGGCCAGATCCAGGGCACCGAGACCCGCGGCAACGCGCAAGTGGTCACGGCCTTCGTTCCGCTGGCCAACATGTTCGGCTACATCAATACCCTGCGCTCGTTCTCGCAAGGCCGCGCGCAGTTCACGATGCAATACGACCACTACGACCCGGTGCCGCAAGTCGTCGCCGACGAAGTGATCAAGAAGTACGCCTAACGTTTTTCGTCCGAAAAACGCCAACCAAGAGTTTGAACGATCTCTTCGGAGATCGTTCGGGCCCCAACCCTAGTTTAGAGGACAAGCCCGGACAGGGCTGGAGCTTGAAATGGCCAAAGAGAAGTTCGAACGCAACAAGCCGCACTGCAACATCGGCACGATCG
>NZ_JBMDKU010000029.1:0-12364 GCF_057809855.1 Phenylobacterium sp. FG114
GGAGCTATGCTCCCGCGGGTGGTGGAGAGCCGTCCACAGCATCAATTGCGGACCCAGGCGTCGGGCGCCGTCCGAGTCGTCAAGCAAGCTTGGCCAGAGCTAGGGCCTGCTCAAAGTCCGGGGCGGCGCAGCCATCAATGAAGGCGGCCAAAGACATCTTGCCGAAGGCGTAGCCGATCTCGTGGGGTGCCAGACGGCCCTGCGCCGCCGCGGCCTGGAACTGGGCCGGGCTCAAAGCGTCGAGGCTTTCCTCCGGATCCCGACGCTCGGCGGCGAGCGGGTCCAGCGCGATGCAACCGTAGAAGAGCCGTGTCAACTGGCGCACGACGCGTAGCCGAGCACACGCGGCCGCATTGGGGGCTACGCCCAACGCAGCCGTGAGCAACATCGCTTCAAGGTCAGGTGTGTCAGCAATTTCCGTGGTCGCTATGGCGAGATCAAAGAAGTGATCATTGCGCGACGCCAGCTCCCAATCGACCAGCCAGAGACGGACCCCATCGAACAGCAGGTTGCGCGGGTTCGGGTCGTTGTGGCTTGAGACAAGGTCTTGCGGGGCCCACGGCACCGCCGCGCGGATGCGAGCCAACTCGTAGCAGTGTCGTTCGAGTAATCCCGCACCGAACAGCCCCGACGCGGCCAGCGACTGGAGCGCTGAGGCGATCGTGTCATTGCTATCGCCGAGCATCGTGGGAAACGGCGCCGTCGTCTGGATTCGCGCAATGAGAGCGCCCAATTCTCGCGCTATCCCCATCCGTCCACCGGGATGGGTCACGATCGGTTTGGCGTCGATGAAATCCATCACCGCGACGCCGGCGACTGGGTCAGCGAAGTAGATGCGTGGCGCTACTCCGGCTGCCGCAGCCGCCTCCATGCATGCGAACCCGCGCTTCCGATGCTGAAGCGCTATGCGCTCGGGTTCGAGCCGCAACATGTAGGAACGATCGCCCGCGACTGCACGATAGATCAGAGCGCCTGACACCCCACCCTTGAGCAGCGCCAGCGGCCGATTTCCTGGCCGTCCGTAACCAGGGCTAGCGCCACACGCGCCGCTTCGCGTCGCTGCGGCGGGATGAGGTTGAGATGGTCTTCCATACTCGCTCAGATCTTAGCGAGGCTAGCGGACCCCGCAGTTCGACTGCTGTCATCTAGCGCGAGCGCCACTCTCGACGAAGCAGGTAAGCCGCTAGCCCAACCAGCAAGATTGCACCCCCAACGAGCCAGTAGCCGATCGGGCACCCAAGGGGCGCCAAGCCATCCGTGACCTGGAACCACTTGCCAGCGTGATGAACGGTGGGTGGGTCTACCTGGGCCATCGGCGAAGCCTAGCAGCCTACTCCAAATCCCCAATGCGGCCTTTCCCAAGGTCAGAGATGGGTGGGGAGCGGAAGTTAGTGGGCGGCCGCGTAGCTGACGTTCACCCGTCCCAAGTCTTCTTCAAAATCCACAGTCAGCGCAGCCTCTTCACGGATTAGCGCAAAGCCGTCTTGATACACCGTCCGCAGGTCTTTCTCCGACACCGACAGCGCACGAGCGGGTATGAGCAACGCCGGCTCCTCGTTGACGTCTAAGTCGATGACTACGACAAGGGTCAGGTCATCAAGAAACTCAAGGATCACGCCTTGAAGGTCGTTGATGGGGCGGTACTCCGAGTGACCCCAAGCTCGTAAGTCAGTGAGCAATTTCTGCTGACGCTCATCCGAAAGGGGTGACGCGGAAACTCCTCGTGCAGCCCACTTCTGGACGATGCCGGGTACGAGCTTTTTGCGGCGGTTCTTCCGCAGCAAATCCGCCATGCGCTGTTTTTCAGCCTCGCCCATGCGCGGAACTTAGCCGCGCAAACGCTGCCCGCAAGCAGACCTTCCCAATGTCGCCCAAGGGTCGATTTCAGTCGATGACACCCGGCCGCAAAGCTGACCTTGGCGGTGGCGGCCGGCAGCGGACTTCCAGAACGTCAGAGATGGGTGGGCTGCGGACGTTCTCGGTGTAGCGTGGATGAATGCTCAAGCTGTTCGCATTGTTGGCGGCAATCGCCTCAGCCGCGCCGCCTGAGAACACGACCGGAGAGGTTCACGGGGCCATCTGGAGCGACCTTCAGCTGAACGCTCTGATCGGCAACGGCAACTGGCTCGGTTCGCTCTGGTACAACGCTAGTCGCGGCGACGCCGACACCCCAGACCTCCACATACGTGAACTGACGTGTCGCCCCAATGACAGTGGTTACCGTTGTTCCTTCGAACTCTTCCGCGATGGGGGCGTGGTTACAGTGCTTGAAGAAAAGGCTCCCGACAGGCTGAGGTGCAAAGCGACCTTTGAGCGGCAAGAGGGCGAGGCAGGCCTCAGCGTGAAACACCTTCCGCCGCCGCGTGGCGGGGGGCACTCTCGAACCACGATGAGATGCCGCCGCGCGTAGGGCTGCGCGTGGTTCCGCTATGGGTCGCAGACGGTCTCCGGTCTCTGGCCCGAAAGGCGACCTTGGCGGATTGCCTGAAGCCGACCTGCCAGACGTCAGGCGGGGGTGGGGAGCGGAAATGATTACTAGGTCAGGAACCGGACGTTGGCGCGAAGGTCCGGAAACCGCGTCGGCGCTAATGACTGTCTACGACCCTCATCGTACATTTCCCGAAACAGAACACGCCGCTGATCCTGCGGCCGACGGCGCATTTTTCATCAGCGTTCGGCGCCAGCCGTCACGCCGCCAGCGCCACACGCTGCCTGGAGCGCAGCGCCCCGCCGAGGCTGAACACGCCCAGCAGCATCATCGTCCATGTCGCTGGTTCCGGAACCGCGAGACCGAACGAGCCCCTCACGAGGGGATCGTGGCGGTCGACGTAGTTGTCATTGCCGCGCGCTGACACACCTGAGGTGAAGCTAAGGATCGGCGCCGAGGCATAGTTGTAGGCGAGCTGGAGAAAATGCGTGTAGTCGCCCGTAGAAGTGTATCCGGACCCGGGTCCGTCCATCAGGAATGTCGAATAGTTATTGGCCCCAGACGACTTGTTAGAGCCGTTTTCCCAGACCCAGTTGATGCTGTCGCTGGCGCCACCGCCAACGTAGCCAACCGTTCCCAACTGATAGCCAGTCAGTATTCCGGTCACGCCAGTGACGGCGCTGTAGTCGTTCAGAAAGGTGACGTCGCCCGAAAAAGTCGCCCCAGACTGAAAGGCCATTTCTAGGTGTTGAGTGACATCAGCCTGAGCCGCCGTCGCACCCAGCGCGACCGTGAGCGCCAGTGCGGCGCTTACCAGAACCGATCGCATGAGAAAGCCCCTGCCATCAAGGCTGTCAGCCAGCCCGAAGAACATAGGTATATTGCGCACTCTTGCGGTCAAGCCAATTGACGGCAACGGGGGGGCGCTGCGCCGGTGCTCGCGGAGCAGGCGTCAGAGCAAAGGCGGCGACTAGTACGCCCGTGTGCTGACCACTACTCGCTAAGGTCGGCCCCAGACGGGAAAGGCCGCCCTCGGGTCTGTACCCACACCGAAGCTGGCGAGAGATCCGTAAGCGGACTCTCCCAACATCGCCCAAGGGTCGGTTTGCGTCATCGGGGCTGATGCCGAGAGCCGGCCTTCGCGACGATGGCCCTCTGCAGACCCGCGACCGTCAGCGAAGGGTGGATAAGCCCACCTATTCCCCCCAACTCGACGTAGGGCAGGGGTAGGGCCTCTCTCGGTAGCCGCCAAGAGCGGCCACAATCCGCGGCTCTCGAACGTCTCCATTGGGTCGTAACTGCGACCTCGCTCGAACGAGTGCGCCGAGGCGCTATGGGGTTCGGCGCCAAGCGTCGGCATCCGAGACGGCGGATCGCATGGCGGGCAGGCCGAGCCATAGGGCGAGTGCCGATAGGGGCCCAAGCGTGGCGAAAAGCAGCGTCATGGACAGGCCCAGCTGCGCCTCGTCCCGGAACACCATGTCGGTGAAGACGCCGACGAGCGTGGGGCCCAGCCCCATGCCGATGCCGTTCATCACGAGCAGGAAGAGGGCGCCCACCTGGCCCCGCATCTCGTTGGGCGAGACGATCTGCACGGCGGCGCCTGCGGTAGCGGCCAGCGTCATCACCGCGGCGATCGGGGTTGCTAGGGCCAGGAACAGCCAGGGATCCCGAACCTGGAACGCCGCGATCCCGCAGGCCGTCATGCCCAGGGCGATGACGGCGTAGACGTGCATGTGGGCGTCGGTCCGGCCGCGGCCGAACAGCCGGTCGACGAGGGCGCCGACAGCCAAGGTCCCGAACGTTCCTCCCAGGCCGATGATCAGCGCCAGCGGAAGGCTGAGCTGGCCGATCGACCAGCCGAAGCTACGGTTCATGTAGGTGGGAAGCCAACTCGTGAACCCCCACCCGACGACCGAGAGCAGGCCGAAGCCCACGAAGTGCGCGGTGAAGAAGCCGCGACGCTCACGCAGGAAGCGGAAGGTCTGGGCGATGGAGGCCTTGCCGCCCGGCGCCATCCGGTCGCGGCGCGGTGGCTCGCGGATCAAGAAGACCAGGGCGCCCAACACCAACCCGGGCAGGCCCGTCACGATGAAGACGAACTGCCACGAGGCGAGGTGGCCGACCAGCGGAAGCGAGGCGCCCTCGGCGCGCTCGGCGAAGCTGACGACCAGGCCGCCCAGGCCGATGGCCGCGCCATTACCGAGACTGGAGCCGATCATCAGGACCGAGAGGGCCAGCGCCAGCCGCGCCGGCCGGAAGAGGTCGGCCAGCATCGAATAGGCCGCGGGCGACAGGGCCGCCTCGCCGATGCCGACGCCCAGACGGGCGAATAGTAGCTGTGCGTAGTTCTGCGCCAGGCCGCAGCCCGCCGCCGCCAGCCCCCAGGCCGTAACGCCGATCCAGATGATCGGCCGTCGCGCGAAGCGGTCAACCAGCCAGCCGATAGGCAGGGCGGCGGCGCTGTAGAAGACCGAGAAGACGAGGCCCTGCAGCAGGCCGATCTGCAAGTCGCTGAGGCCGAGGTCCCGCTTGATCGGCCCGACCATCAGCGTCAGGACCTGGCGGTCGAGCAGCGACAGGGCGTAGAGCACGATCAGGACCGGCAGCGCGCGCCAGGCGCCGGGCTGGTTCTCGCCGGCGGGCGGGGTCATCCGAGACGGTCGAGACTGGCGTGGACCGCTGCGCACAGGGCTGCGGCGCGGGGATCCTCCGCGACCTTGCCGCCCATCCGGTTCATCACATAGCCGATGCCGACGCCGGCGCGGGGATCGGCGCAGCCGAAGGCGCCGCCCCAGCCACTATGGCCGAAGGTCTCCGGATTGGGCCCCCAGGTGCCGGCGGCGTTGAGCGACACGCCGGCGCCCCAGATCCGCACGCCCAGCATGTGATCCTCGCCATTGGTCCGGCCGCGGCCCAGTTCGGCGATGGTCGGGGGCGCAAGAAACCGTCGGCCCTCCAGCTCGCCGGCGTTGGCCAGGGCGCCGTAGACGCGGGCCAGGCCGTCGGCGGTGGCGTGGCCGTTGGCGGCCGGCACCTGGGCGCTGCGCCAGTCCTCGCGGTTGGCCCAGTCAGGGCGCGGGGCGGGATTGACGGTCGCGGGGCGCGCGATCGGATCGACCTCGCCGGCGGGCGAGGTGGTCCACTGGGCCGGCTCGACGATCGGCGCCAGGCGGTGACGCTCGGTGGGTGGCAGGCCCAGGTGCACATCCGCGCCCAGCGCCTCGCCCAGTTCCGCGCGGAACAGCTCGCGCGGCGCCAGGCCGGTCACCCGTCGGGCGATCTCACCGGCCAGGAAGCCGTGAGTCATGGCGTGGTAGCTGGCTTCGCGGCCCGGCGGCCAGAAGGGCGCCTGGGCGGCCAGCCGCCTGGTCAGCATCGCCCAGTCCGGGAAGTCCTCGATAGTCGTGGGCTCGCGGAAGCCGTTCAGGCCGGAGCGGTGGGTCAGCACGTCGATGACCCGGATCTCGTCTTTCCCGGCGGCGGCGAACTCGGGCCAGTAGCGCGAGATCGGCGCCTCGTAGTCGACCAGGCCGCGCTCCACGAGCCGGGCCATGACGACCGCCATCAGGCCCTTGGTGGCCGACCAGACGTTGACGAGGGTGTCCGCGGTCCAGGCCTCGCCGCCGGGCGCGCGCACGCCGCCCCATAGGTGAACCACGCGCCGGCCGTGCCGGTAGACCGCCAAAGCGGCGCCCACTTCGCGATGGTCGTCCTCACGCTGGAAATTGGCGCGGAAGACCTCGGCCACGGGCTCGAACCCGGTGGCCGTCTCGCCGCCGAACTGCACTTGGGTCATCGACGCGCCAGGCCCTTGTTGAATAGGGCCACGATCTCGTCGGCCAGGCGGCGCGGAGCGATGGGATCGACCTCGGGCTTCCACTTGGGGATCCACATGTAGGCGCCCGCCCGGGCGACCGAGACCGAGTGGACGTCCAGCGCGCGGCGGCTGCCGTCGGCGACGCCTTCCTCCGCCAGGCGCTCGTTGCGGGCCAACAAGGCTCGCAGTTTCTGGCGGTGCTTCTGGCGCTGGGCCGGCGACAGGGCGTCCAGGCCCACCCACGACGCCAGCGGCTGCAGCGATCCGGCCTGGGCTTGGCTATTCAGGTGACTGACGATGGCGGTCTTTTCCAGGCCGTTGCGGCCGTGCTCGTCCGCCGCGTCGATGAAGGCCTCGTAGAGGGCGTTGCCGCGCTCGTAGCAGCGGCGCAGCAGCTCCTCCTTGTCGTCGAGATAGTGGTAGAAGGCGCCGCGCGTCGCGCCCAGCGCCGCGGCCACGTCCTCCAGCGACACCGCATCATAGCCGCGCTCGTTGATCAGGCGCGAGCCGGTCATGACGATCTGCTCAATCCGCATGTCGTTCAGGCTTTTGCGGTCGAAGGTCGCCGCTTCCAGCCGGTTGAAGCTGTCGGCGTTCAGCGGGCATTCGAAGGCGACATTGACGTCGGCCGCCGAGCCGAACGCCACGAAGTCGGCCAGGGCCTCTGGGTCGACCGCCTCCAGCTTGGGATCGAGCCAGCGGCGGGCGATCAGGCTGAACGACACCATGGCGGGCAGCACCCGGGCCAGGATCTGCTCGTCGCAGGGGCGTATCATGCCCTCCTCGATGCCGTCCCCGATCATCGCGGCCAGCCGTTCGGTGTTGCGTCGCCGGGCCTTGCGGATGATCTCGCGCGCCTCGGCCGACAGGAAGCTGAGATCGGCGATCACGGCGTGTTGGGCGGCCTCGGGCGCCAGGCTCTCGACCAAATAGCGCAGCACGCGGTCCAGGGGATTGCGCGCCTCGGCGGCCAGGTCCAGGCGCTCGGTGTCGGCCTCGCAGCTCCGCTGGAAGCACTGGAACACCAGGTCCTCGCGGTCGGCGACGTAGTGATAGAGGCTCGCCCGGCCGACGCCTTGGGCCTTGGCTACGTCGCCCAGCGAGACCGAGGCGACCCCGTGCTCGTTGAACAGCGCCGCGGCGGTGGCCAGGATGCCATCCCGCTTGGATACGCGCTTCTGCGAGCGGCGGCCGGTGGGCGTCAGGGCGACGTCGTGGACCAGCGTCAGGTTCTTGCGCGGCATCGATCTCCCCGTTCCGGCCCGGCCCTAAGAAATTCATATGTCGCGATGCGTTTCAAGCGCTGTTGTCGAAAATTGGAGCTCTTCCTGCAACACGCCGACGCGCGGCGGCATGATCGCCCCTCGACGTTGGTGGACATGCGTCAGTGTCGAAAATATTGACTCCACCCAGATCGACAGGCATCACGACCGACATACACAAGTGTCGAAAAACGCCGGGCGACCTCGATCGGCGAGCGACAGGGAGGGGAAATGACTGCGAATCTACTGCGTGGGCTCCTGTGCGGCGTGGCTGTGGCGAGCGTCTGGACGGGCGGGGCCCAGGCCCAGGAGGCGGCTGTCGACGAGGTGGTCGTGACCGCCACCAAGAAGGCCGGCGGCCAGGTGGTCCAGGACGTGCCAGGCGCCATCACCGCCTTCGGGACCGAACAGCTCGACGCCAAGCAGGTCCGCAACCTCGAGAACCTGGCGTTCAGCGTGCCGAACGTGCAGCTCAATGCCGTGGGCACGGTGCCGGCGACGGCGAACTTCTCGATCCGCGGCCTGGGCATCAACAGCTCGATCCAGTCGATTGAGCCGACGGTCGGCGTCTTCGTCGACGGCGTCTACCTGGGCGTGAACGTTGGCGTGCTGTTCGACACCTTCGACTTGGAGGGTGTCGAGGTGCTGCGCGGCCCGCAGGGCCTGCTGTTCGGCAAGAACGTGACGGGCGGGGCGGTGCTGGTGCGCACCAGCGAGCCGACGACCAGCTTCCATTTCGACGGCCGCGCCAGCGTCGAGAGCGGGCCGAACTACACCACGTCTGCGGTGGTCTCCGGACCGATCGGCGGCGGGTTCTCGGCGAAACTGGCGGCCTACTACAACAAGGACACCGGTTGGTTCACGAACAAGGCCAACAACGACCACGACTATGGCGGCGGCAGCACCAAGCTAGTGCGCGGCGCCCTGCGCTACGACTTCGGCGAGGGCGGCAAGAGCGTGCTGCGCATCGAGCACGGCGAGAGCGACCAGAACAGCGAGCCGCCCAGCCAGAACCGGGCGCGCTACAGCAAGGACACTTTCGACGTCGAGGGGAACGGCCTGGGCTTCGGCCACGCCAAGTGGAATCAGGTGACCTGGCAGGTAGACATGCCGGTAAGCTTCGGCGACGGCGTGATCACCAACATCATGGCCTACCGCGACCTGCACCTGCAGGCGCAGAACGACGTGGATTCGATCCGCGAGTTCTACCTCACCGGCCAGTCGCTCACCGACCAGGATCAGTTCAGCAACGAGCTGCGCTACTCCGGCAAGCTGGGCGCGGTCGACGTGACCGTGGGCGCCTTCTACTTCGAGCAGGACCTGTTCGGGATTTCGGGCAGCATCTTCGGCAACGGCGCGGGCGTGCAGACGCTCTACAACATTGGCGGCGGCAGCCAGAAGACCAAGACGGGCGCGGTGTTCGCGGCCGCCGACTGGCACGTGACCGACACCCTGACGCTGAACGTGGGCGGGCGGTACTCCGAGGAGAGCAAACACGCGCGGATCTCGTCGGTGAGGCCTGGCGGCTGCAACATCGACGCCGAGTCCTGCGTCTACAACTTCCGGGACAACCGCAAGACCAGCTTCTTCACGCCGAAGATCGGGGTGCAGTGGCAGCCGGACCGCGACACCCAGCTGTACGCGTTCTACACCCGGGGCTATCGCAGCGGCGGCTACAACTTCCGCAGCCCCGGCGCGACGGGGGACGTGCCCGGGCCGACGGGTGACGAGAAGCAGGACTCGTTCGAGGCCGGCGTGAAGATCGACTTGGCCGACCGCCGGGCGCGGATCAACGCGGCGGTCTATCGCAACAAGATCTTCGACCTACAGCGCGAGGTGAACTTCGTCGATCCGGTGCTGGGGAACCTGCAGATCTACCGCAACACCGCCAACGCCACGATCCAGGGCGTCGAGGTGGAGACGGTGTTCCGGGTTACCTCGGCCTTCACCCTGACCGGCCAGGTCGGGTTCACCGACGGCCAGTACACCAAGATGTTCTATGACCTGAACCGGGACGGGGTGATCAACGCCACCGACCTGAACCTCAAGCTGCCGCGCCTGGCGCCGCTGACCTGGGGCCTGGGCGCGAACTATGTGGTGGACCTGGGCGACCGCGGCTCGGTGAGCGCGCGCGTGGACTTCAACCACCGGGACTCGGCGGCCTACACCGACGCCAACACCACCTTCTTCAGCCCGGCGGACATGCTGGAAGCGTCGATAGCGTGGAAGATGGCGAACGGCGTCACGGTCTCGGCCTATGGCCGCAACCTGCTGAACGAGGTGACGGAGGGCATCATCTCGCCGCTTCCGGCCACCTGGGGCGGCCCTGGCGCGACCCAGGCGCCGCTGAATAAGGGGCGCGTTGTCGGGCTGTCGGCCCGCTACACTTACTAGGGATCAGGCAGCAGGCCGCGCCAACGCGAGAGGCGTCGGCCTGCTGCGAACCCGCTCCAACGTCCGCATTCCGCCCTGGTGCCAATGTCGGGTGTTGCCGCTCAGCGTACGAAGCCAGTGTCCACGTTGTCGCCAGGCCAGACCGCAAGGCTCGCAGACTTGGCGCTTGTGTGCACGAACTGTCATCGCATTCTGCACCGCGGACCCAACCTGCTCTCGATCTCGCAGCTCCGGTCGATCCTCACGTCCTAGAGTAGGCCGGCTAGAGAAGTGGCTGACTTGAGCGATTTCGAACGGGCGACCTCGGAGGAGGGGCGGCGGTGACACTCCAAGTTATGCTGCTCATTGCGCAAAACTGTCAGTTGAACTAAGTTTCTCGGACTAAGTCCGGAGCCGCGCGATGCAGACCGTCAACATTCACGACGCCAAAACAAACCTTTCGAAGCTCATCGATAAGGCGGTGAAGGGGGAGGCGTTCATCATCGCCAAGGCGGGCAAACCGCTGGTGAAGGTGGTCGCTATCGCGCAAGCGGAGAGCCCCAAGCCGCGCATTGGATTCATGAAGGGCCGGCTATCTGTGCCGGACCACTTCGACGAGTTGGGTCGCGAAGAGATCTCAGACCTTTTCCAAGGCGCCTGATGAAGCTGCTTCTCGACACGCACGTCCTACTTTGGGCCGCGGCTGGATCAGGACTCTCAACGAATGCGACAGCCCTCATCAGCGATCCGGAAAACGAACTCCACTTTAGCGCAGCCAGCGTCTGGGAGATCGCGATTAAGTCTGCGTTGGGCCGGCCGGAGTTCAGTCTGGAAGCAGGGGTTTTTCGCCGCGAACTCCTCGAGAGCGGCTACGAGGAGCTGGCGATTGCCGGCAGCCACGCTGCAGCTGTGTCGACCCTTCCAGATCTGCACAAGGATCCCTTCGACCGGATCTTGATCGCGCAAGCGATGGTTGAAGGGATCACGCTGCTGACCGCAGATCAGGCAGTTCTCAGTTACCCGGGACCTGTACGCTCTGCGCTCTGAGCCAAGGTCGTGCGTTCGGCTCCATTGCCTTCAGCCATCAAGATCTCGGGTGGCTCTCATCGGGGGGAGTCCTAGACGCGAAAGCTAGCCACGCGGTCGCAACGGTCCCTAAGGGTCGGTTTCAGGCGACGGCGCTGACCCTCAAAGCTCACTTTCGTCGTCCGCGCCGTCAGCGGACGCGGCGAACGTCGGTGTCGAGTCACGACCCGCCATCGCGTCGACGGTCTGTTGCGCGCAACTGGGCGTCGCCATACGTGGATAGCTGCCTGTAAAGCTGAAGATGCGCGTCGAGCGCGGTGAGGGGGTCGACAGCCGCCACGGCCGTCCGCGTTTCCGTGTCCAGTTCGTCAATAGCGCTGGTCTGCGCCAGCATCAGCTTGTTCTGGGCGAAGTCGAGGGCGATCTCCGGGCGCCGGTGCAGGAAGGCGGCCACGATGGCCGGTGCGTCGAGCCGCAAGAACTCCGCAATTTCGAACACGCGCTCCAACTGCAGGTTGGTGCTCCCGTTCTCTAGGTCCCGATACAGCGAGAGCGAGATCGAGGCCTGGCGCGCATCGCGCACGTTGCGGGCGCCTCTCGAAGCGCCCGCCCCGCAGACATCCCGCGCGGCTCCTCCCGTCGCAAAGGTGTGTTCAGGGCCGCCACCGCAGCCGGCGGCGGCGCGCGCGCCAGTCCCCCCAGCGACACCCGTGACATCCCGGCGCCAGCGCCGCCGCTCCGAACATGCCCGCGCCATCGCGCAGCAGATCATGCTGGACTTCTGAGGCGGGAAGGTCCGGCGGCGGGAGGGGCGGAGCCCTGACGCTCGCGCCGAAGTGCGTTTCGCCGCGACGCCCTGGCCGAGCGGATCAGAGGCTTCGACTGTCGATCCACTGGCAGCGGCGAACGCGGTTGAAACAACCTGAGAAGCTGCGGCCGATGTCGGCGGGCGAACTAGGGGCCTCTGGTATCGGTGATGGTATTTTCCGTCCGCGAACTGATTTTTCTCTCGGCAATTCGAGTCCTGCCGGGCCCACCAGCAGCCGGATCCGACCGTCAGCCTGGGCTTACGGGGCCGGGCGGCGGCCGGCCTGCGGCGGCCTGACGCGTGGGCGGAAAAACCCGAAAAAGCCTGTTGACCGGCCCCGGCGTCCCGCCTACAAGCCCGCCTCCGCCGACGCGGACCTCGCAAGGTTCGCGGCGCAGCGGGAAGCGCCTCATGTGTTCGGTCCAAACGAACCCATAAGGTGGCTTCGGTCGAAACGGACGTCCGTCATCGGACATCTCGTCGACCCGGCGGCTCAGCCGTCGCAGACGTTCCTGGCTCAACGGGCTTCGGCCGGCCAAGGCGTCTCTTAAAACAAGGCGTTTCGGCGCACGGGGTCCGGGTCACCGGAATCCGGGTCTTTGACATCGTTGAATAGGAAAGAGAAACGCAGGCGGCGGCGTCCTGGC